>CAZLJT010000170.1:1766-7779 GCA_964559905.1 uncultured Aquiflexum sp. | reverse complement strand
ATTTTTCATACCGTGGGTTTCCTTACTGTCGCTTGATTTAGGGTACTTCTAGGAAATCATGGTTTGAAGAAGTAAGGAAACATCATGGAAAAAGAATTAACATTCTCAGACCTTGGGATTTCAGCGGAAATCTTAAGGGCAGTAGAGGACATGGGCTATACCCAACCATCTACTATTCAATCACAATCTATACCTCTTTTATTGGAAGGACGAGATGTCATCGGTCAGGCCCAAACAGGAACTGGTAAAACTGCTGCATTTGGTATTCCGATCATTGATCAGGTGGATACTTCAATCAACAAACCACAGGCTTTGATTCTTTGCCCAACCCGTGAATTAGCGGTGCAGGTAGAGGGAGAAATCGTAAAACTTTCAAAATACAAAAGAGGTCTTTCCTCAACCTGTATTTATGGCGGTGAGGCGATTGACAGACAAATTAAAAGCTTAAGAAAAGGTGTTCAGATCGTAGTAGGTACTCCTGGTAGAATCATGGACCACATGGACAGAGGTACCTTGAAACTTGATCTTGTCAGTATCATCATATTGGATGAGGCAGACGAAATGCTGGACATGGGATTCAGAGAAGATATCGAAAATATCCTCAGCGAATGTCCTGAAGAAAGACAGACTGTCTTTTTCTCAGCTACAATGCCAAAACCTATTTTGGACTTGACCAGAAAATTCCAAAACAATCCTGCGCACGTAAAGGTGTTGAGGAAGGAATTGACAGTTGAAAATATATCACAAGTATATTATGAAGTAAAGCCAACTTTAAAAATCGAATTGATGACCAGGTTGATGAACCTGAATCAGTTTAACCTTAGTGTGGTTTTTTGTAATACAAAAAGAGTAACCGATGAGGTTACCGAAGAATTGATTGCAAGAGGCATTCAGGCAGAAGCATTACACGGAGATCTTTCTCAAGCTCAGCGTACCAAAGTAATGAACAAGTTCAGAAAAGGGCATTGTTCCGTATTGGTCGCTACAGATGTAGCTGCAAGAGGTATTGATGTGGACGATGTAGAAGTTGTATTTAACTTTGACCTTCCTTTGGACGAAGAAAATTATGTTCACAGAATCGGTAGAACTGGTAGAGCTGGAAAATCCGGAGCTGCGATCAGTTTTGTGACCGGCAGAAGAGACATGTATAAAATAAAAGATCTTGAAAAATTTATCAAGACTTCTATCGACAAGATGTCCCCTCCTTCAGCAGCAGACTTGATTGAACTTAAAAAGACACAGTTTGTAAAAGATGTACACAGACAACTTGCCAAAGAAGGTGATAATAGCTTCTATGAAGATATCATTGGCCAACTTTTGACAGAAGGCCTGAGTTTAGAGCAGATTGCGTTGGGATTGGTGAAAATCCAACTTGCTGATACCGTCCATGAATTAGAAGACCAGAATTTTGACTTGGATCTTGGAAGAGATCGTGATAGAAGCTCAAGGAGAAGTGAAGGTGGAAGAGACAGAGATTTTGGAAGAGGTAGAGATTCAGGCAGAGGCAGGGAAAGATCCGGTAGAAGTGAAGGTGGAAGGGGCGAGAGCAGAGGATATGGCAGAGACAGAAGTGAAAGGTCGGAAAGAAGTGATCGACCTGATAGAGGGGACAGAACTGAAAGAAGCCCACGAGAAAAAGGAGTTAGAGAACCTGGAATGGCCCGTCTTTTCTTGAACTTAGGAAAGAAAGACCGTATCAGACCAAATGACATTGTTGGAGCAATTGCCGGTGAAACTGGAGTACCCGGAAGATCTATCGGTGGAATAGACATTTTTGACAACTTCTCATTTGTCGACGTGCCTCAAAAAGATGCTGATCACGTAATCAGTGTCATGAGAAATAACACCATCAAAGGTAAATCTGTCAACATGGAAATTTCCAAAGGTTAATTATCGAAAATCAATAATTTTCGTAGAATATAAAAGTTAGAAATATAAAGCACGGTCTCTTAGAGATCGTGCTTTTTTATTTGAAATCCTGTTTGATTCAAAATGGATTCCGTATTTTCGCTAAACAATCCCTGACTATATGCAGCTTTTTTTCCATGAAAACACTCAGGACAAGGACTTCCATCTAGACCTTGAGGAATCCCGACATCTGATAAAGGTATTGAGGAGAAAACAAGGAGACAAAGTGAACTTTACAGATGGTAAAGGTTGTCTTTATACCTGTATCATTAAAGATGCTAATCCAAAAAAAACCATTCTTTCCATTGAGGAAAGAAATTATATACCGGAAGATGACTACTACATTCATTTGGCAATAAGTCCAACCAAGAATGCCGAAAGAATGGAATGGATGATTGAAAAGATTACAGAAATTGGCGTTCATGAAATCACCTTTATGCAATCAGAACATTCAGAACGTGGAAATCTGAAACTTGACCGTTTGGAAAAAAAGATCATTGCTGCCTGTAAGCAAAGTCTGAAGACGCGTGTTCCTATATTAAATGCTATAGTACCAATGGAAGAATTGGTAAGGGACAAAAAATTCGATTCCTATCAAAGATTTATAGCCTATGTCGATAAAGAAAATGACAGGCATTTGATTGAAAAAGCCAAAAAAGACAATGCTTATATAATTTTGATCGGTCCCGAAGGGGATTTCTCTAAACAAGAACTGGACTTAGCATTCAAACATTATTTTCTTCCCTGCTCTTTAGGCAAAAGTCGGTTAAGGTCTGAAACAGCAGGACTTGCTGCCGTTCATACTTTACAGTTAATCAACAACATCGAATTTCAATGAAAAATACAAATTTAATTATTTTCTCACTTTTAGTTTTATTTTCATGTCAGACACAAACTGAAGAAAAATCATCAGCAGTTGGATTGGATGGCTGGTTGAGAGGAAACAGTGAAGAAAAATTTGAAGAAGTTGCACACCAACTTGGAGGCTTTAGTAGGACTATGGTAGAAGTTTCCTATAGATATTCGGAATTGTATTGGGCAGGATTGGATGAAAACTGGGAATATGCAGACCATCAAATTGAACACATCATTGAAGCTATGGAAGATGGACTCAAAAGAAGACCCGTCAGGATGGAATCTGCTGTTGATTTCATGGAACAAACTATCCCGTTTATGGAACAATTGATTGCTAAAAAGGATAAAGAGTCTTTTATTACTGGATTTAGAACAATAACTTCTGCCTGTAATGCTTGCCACGCAAAAGAAGGAGAATCCTTTATCATGATTCAGGAACCTGAAACAAGATTATCTCCGGTAAGGTGGTAAAAACAAAAAAGTAAAGATTCTTCTTTATTTGACGCTTTCAAAAAATTACATTTACGGCAATCGAAATTGCATTAGAAAACAGAAAACATTTCGGATGGATTATGAAGAAAATATCCTTTTGTCTAGTAACGTAAGGAAGGATAAAACAGATGGTCTTTATATCATACTCACCACTGATGAAGATGACAACAGACCTGTTTATCTTTCGGGAAATTTCAATAACTGGGCAACTCAGGACAGAAAGTATATTTTAAATAAAGTTTCAGATGGAAAATATTCATTTCGGTTTCCTGAAGACTTTATTTTTCCAAAAGAACTGGTTTATAAATTCACCAAAGGAGATTGGTCTGAAGTGGAAATTGACCGCTATGGAAATAAAACTCCCAACAGAATCTGTAAAATTACTTCAGGAATCCAAAAAGAGCATGTGCCCAAATGGCGGAAAAACTGGCTTCCTTACCGTCCAAGTCAACTTCCGCAGGTTCACTTAATATCGGAGGAATTTGAAATTCCCCAATTGAATAAAACCCGGAAAATTTGGGCCCTCCTACCCCACGATTACAGCACTTCCGAAGAATCTTATCCCGTCCTTTACCTTCAGGACGCACAGAATCTTTTCAATGAAAATGCTCCTTTCGGAAACTGGCAGATTGATAAAAAACTGGCTGTTATGTCAGATTATGGCATTGGAAAAATCATCATCATTGCCATTGAACACGCCGAAAAAGAAAGGATATTGGAATATAACTTTGGGAAAACCTTACTGGGTCAAGGGGAAGGAAAAAAATATATCCGCTTTGTAACGGACACTTTGAAACCTTTTGTGGATAAAAATTTCCGAACAAAGCCTGAAAGAGAATTTACCGGTATTGGCGGAAGTTCAATGGGTGGTTTGGTCAGCATTTTCAGTGGTCTGATTTATCCCGAAGTTTATGGTAAATTAATGATCTTCTCCCCTTCCTTATGGGTTATCCCAAAAATCAAATTCTCATTCCTTGATTTTTTTGAACCAATGAACACCAAGATTTATCTCTATGCAGGTGGAGATGAAAGTGAGACGATGATCAGGCACGTCAAAAAGTTTAAGAAGCGATTGATGAAAAGAGAATCCATCAGTGATAGAATGAAGGTGAAACTCAGCATCAATATGGAAGGCAAACACAGTGAAACCTACTGGAGTGATGAATTTCCAAAAGCAATAGAATGGCTCTTTTTTAGCGATAAAGAAGGAGATCTTTGAACCTGGGCAAATTTTCCGAATTCAATATCATTAAGAAAAATAAAGAAGTTTTTGATTTGGCCCATTTTTAAGAGAAGGAAGGGTCTACATCCTTAGCAAACAAATATGAAAATTAAAATTATCAAGACAGAAAAGGACTTTAAAGGATTGGTTATTATACCATTTTCAGAAAATGATCGGGCTGAAGAAAATACTATTCAGTTCTATGACAAAATGGTTTCCAAAAGTCTTTTTACCGGTAAAAAAGATACACAGTTTATCCTCGAAGATAAAATTGCTGAAAGAATATACCTGCTAGTAGGATTAGGAAAAAATCCGGAATACAAAACCGTCAAAACAGCTTTTAGAAGACTTACCGCCAAACAGGCTGATCTTTTTGGAGATAACATACTACTTTCAATCTTGGGAGATTTTGATGAATCTGTTTTGGAAGCCGCAGTTTCCGGCCTGGTTATCGGCACATATCGACTTGGCCATTACAAACAAAAAACAGGTGAAGAAAAAGATTGGGAGAAAGTAAACCTCAACATCGATATCAAATTATTAAATGCAGAAAATTTTGCTCTAAAGGGACTTAAAATTGCCAAAGCACAACTGGAAACATTTTCCTTGGTGGATTTACCGCCCAATAAAGTAACACCTGAATACCTAGCTGATTGGGCAAAAAAAGCAGGGAAAGAATTTGGATTCAATGTAAAGGTACTTGGAAGAAAAAAAGCTGAGAAGGAAGGCTTGAAAGCTTTCTTAGCGGTAGGTCAGGGCAGTTTGAAAGAACCCCAATTCATTATTATGAAATACCGATCCGGGAAAGCCGAAAAACATATAGGACTGGTAGGAAAAGGAATAACATTCGATACAGGTGGATTGAATATCAAAACTAACGGCATGGTCCATATGAAATGCGATATGGGAGGGGCCGCTAGCGTATTAGGGGCAATGCAGCTGATCGCAGATCTCCAACTGCCTGTAAATGTCACCGCAGTAGTTCCTTGCGTGGAAAATTCGGTAGACGGACTTTCATTTGTTCCTTCCGATGTGATAGGCAGTTATAGTGGGAAAACCATTGAAATTATAGATACCGATGCTGAAGGAAGATTGATTTTGGCCGACGGCCTTTCTTATCTTATCAAAAATTTTGAATTGGATTCTATCCTTGATTTTGCAACATTGACCGGAAGTGCAGTAGGGACTTTTGGTTATGAATGTGCTGCATTGTTTACCAACGATAATATCCTTTCGCAGAAACTTCAAGATAGTGGCTTGTCAATCGGAGAAAAGGTTTGGCCTCTTCCACTTTGGGATGTTTATAAATCCGAAATGGACAGCGAAATTGCTGATATCAAAAATTTTCATGGAAAACCATTTGCAGGAGCAATTACTGCGGCGAAATTCCTGGAAGCTTTTACTGAGAACCATACCTCTTGGGCACATCTTGATATTGCAGGAACGGCTTTTGGAGATTCCGAATTTGCGAAGTCCAAGCATGCAACTGGTTTTGGTGTTCATTTATTAATTAAATTGTTAGAAAAAATTTGAGCC
>CAZLJT010000170.1:0-1756 GCA_964559905.1 uncultured Aquiflexum sp. | reverse complement strand
TGAGCCATGAAAGACAATCATAAAACCTTTTTGTGCATTTCAAACTATTTCAAAGGAAGTGCCTTTTTGATTTCCCTTAAGAAAGCCGGAAATACTGTTTTTTTGATCACTACAGAAAAACTGAAGGAAAGTCCCTGGCCATTTGAATACATTGATGAAGTGTTTTATATGCCCGGTCAGGACCTGGACTGGGATTTGGAAAAACTTCTTTTTGGCGTGGCCGGTATCATGAAAACCACAAAAATTGATGCCATAGTAGCTCTTGATGATTATGATGTTGAAAAGGCTACTTTTTTGAGAGAAAATCTTCGAATTGCAGGTATGGGACAAACAACCGGCAGATATTTCCGTGATAAACTGGCCATGCGGATGCGGGCACATGAAGCTGGAGTATTGGTACCTCCATTCTCACCTATTTTGAACGATGAAGAAATCAATAATTTTGCAGATAATGTTCCTGCACCTTGGGTACTTAAGCCCCGGTCTGAAGCCTCTGCACATGGTATCATCAAAGTCTACGATAAAGATAGTCTCTGGCAAAATATCCATGAACTCGGTGATAATCGGGTAAGATATCTTGTGGAACAATTCAAACCCGGAGATGTCTATCATGCAGATAGCCTGAATTTAGATGCAAAGACTATTTTCTGTACAGTTTCCAAGTACCTGGCCACCCCTATGGAAATTTCTCAGGGAGGCGGGGTTTTCAGAAGTGCAAATGTCCCCTATGGTTCCGAAGATGATAAAGACATTAAAGAAGCCAATAAAAAAGTGATGAAAGCTTTTGGAATGAAAAACGGAGCTGCCCATACAGAATTCATCAAAGGAAAAGAAGATGGAAAAATCTACTTTCTCGAGACTTCTTCAAGGGTAGGCGGCGCACATTTAGCGGAAATGGTGGAAGCAGCCACAGGTGTCAATCTTTGGACTGAATGGGCCAAAATCGAAGATGCTGTAGCTAAAGGCAGTGAATATAAACTTCCCAAAGTTAAAAAAGACTATGCGGGAATTGTGCTGACCTTATCAAAATATAAGGATCCGGACCTTTCCTCATTCGATGATAAAGAAATATTCTTTAGGGTTCCACTGGATTATCACGCCGGCTTGATTTTAAGGTCTGACAAACACAGCAAAATCAGGGAATTATTGGATGATTATGCCCAAAGGTTAACCAACGATTTTTCTACAGTAGCCACACAGGAAAAATTGAAAAAATTTCATTAAAATATATTTATTGGTTTTTCTTGTCGCTTCTTAAAGATTGGTCTTTGGAATCCCTTACTACCAAAAGCCAATCCACATCCAATTCGAGATACCCATAATCGAAACAATAAGTATATGAATTGCCTTTCCAATTGGTAAAGGTGTGGGTATGGTATTTGAAATTATAACCCAATCGATTTAATTTTTCCTTTGGAACTTTCACTTTTTCTATACCTCCTTCAACTATCCCTTCCAAAATATTTCTGTTCATCTTTAGATAATTCATGATATTCCTGACCACCTTAGGATCTCCAATTCTTCTTTGATTATTTAAACTGCTTCTACAATTATCATCACAAAACCGTTTATCTGATCTTCCATAGACCAACTTCCCACAATATTCACAGTGTTTTCTTTCTCCGTTCATAAAAATTTAATTTAAGTGTGATGAAAACTTAATTCTAAGTAATCAAATATAAAAAAATAAAAAGCGCACTTCAATCCCGTAAACAGGGTATTTTTTAAGTAAAAAATATAAAAAATCTAATTAATT
>CAZLJT010000169.1:0-7897 GCA_964559905.1 uncultured Aquiflexum sp. | reverse complement strand
ATCTCCTTCTTTCGAAATCATTGAAGGCCTTACTTATAAATTGAATCTTGGGGTGGACTATTCCAATACCAATAGATACATACAATATAAGCCTTTCACTGAAGTTGTAAATGAGTCCAATGTGGCAAATGGTAGTTTGGATCAATTGATTTCTGCCAACACCAATAGTTTGGTTGAGAATACCTTTACCTATAGTTGGAATAATTACAAACACAACTTCACTGCTCTGGCAGGTCATTCTTATCAGACATTTTTGGACGAGTTCAGAGGTACTTCGGCCAGAGGATTTGCAGCTAACAATATCGAACCTAGATTTCAGGACCAGAACAGTACCAGTGAATTTCCGACCACGATAAACGCCTCAGGAGTAAAAAATGAATTACAATCCTTTTTTGGTAGAGTAAATTATGTCTACGATGAGAAGTATTTGTTCACGGCTACATTCCGAGCAGATGGATCTTCCAAGTTTGGCGACAATAACAAATATGGCTATTTTCCCTCTTTTGCTTTGGGTTGGAATGTAAGTAAGGAAGACTTTATGGCCAATTCGATTTTCGACAACCTGAAAGTGCGTACAAGCTGGGGACAAACTGGAAATCAGGAAATTCCATCAAAAATTACCCGGGCAAGTTTCTCTGAGGATCGATTAGCCACTGGAGCAGGCAGTCTCAATACTTACCCTATTGATACCCAAGGAAGAACTTTGGATGACTACCCGTATGGAATTGTTTTTACCCGCTTGGCAAATCCGGATTTACAATGGGAGGTTTCCACCCAGTTTAATGCAGGAATCGACTTTGCTGTCTTTAACTATCGATTGACCGGTACTTTGGATTATTTCAACAAAGTATCCTCCAACATCCTCCTAGAAGTAGTTCCAGCCGATCCGGTTCAGCCTACCTCTACTTTCTGGGATAACATCGATAATATGGAGATTCACAACAGCGGAATCGAATTGGCCTTGAATTACAACAGCAAGCCGAAACAAGCCTTTTCTTATGAAATTGGAGGAAATATTACATTTATCCAAAACGAAGTAAGAGACTCCCCTTTTGCGGTCCTAACTACCGGTCAAGCTCAAGGCGCAGGTCAAACAGGAGCAACCATCAATGGTTACATCAACGGACATCCGATCGGAGCATTTTATATGCTTCAATTTGATGGAATAGGAGAAGATGGCCTCAACAGATTTGTGGATATCAACGGTGACGGAGCAATCCTTGACAATGATCGAAGTGTAGTAGGTAGTGCGATCCCAAAGGTGATTTATGGATTTAGAACTAATCTAAGGTACAAGAATTTTGACTTTGGAATGAACTTCAACGGTGGTGCAGGAAATGAAATCTACAATCACACGACCATGTCTCTCTTCACCAAGTCTCAACTTTCCAGATCCAACAATACTACTGATTTTGCAGTCCAATTCCCTAATGAATCATTCAATAATGCCAATACAGTCTCTACCCGATTCCTGGAGAGTGGAGCTTACCTGAGACTGAACAATGCTACCATTGGATACAATGTGAACCCGGATCGGCTAGGAGTGGGTAATGCCTTTCAAAATATCCGCCTTTCTGTTACAGGTCAAAACTTGTTTGTGATTACAAACTATTCTGGATTTGACCCGGAAGTCAATACGGGAGCAACTTCTGCTGGTATCCAAACCTTTGGTATTGATCGATTTACCTATCCTATGGCCAGGACATTAATGGTGAATTTGAATTTAGTCTTTTAAAAGAACGAGTAGATAATTATTCAATCTTCCAAAAATTATAAATCATATGAAAACTATCAGTTTTAGTAAATTAATACCAACAGTAGCTTTTTTCTTCCTTTTCCTAAGCTGCACCGACTTGGAGGAACAAATCCTCGATGAGTCACTAACAGGAACTGGTCAGGCGGAAATTGTAAGCGGGTCTATTGCTCCAGTATATGGCATGATGCGTCAAGTTTGGCTGCACACGGTCAACTTTGGGCTTCAGGAAGTCGCTTCTGATGAAGGAATACTTCCCTATCGCGGTGGTACAGACTGGTTTGACGGAGGTAAATTTATTGCTGTACACCAGCATCTGATGACCCCTGGAAATAGCTTAGTGGGAGACACCTGGACTTTTATTACGCTGACCTTATCCAGAGCAGTAGCGGCTGAGGAGCAATTGGGATTGGAAGTGGAAAATGGCAACTCAAGTGCCCAAAACCCACTTTACGAAATGGTCGCAGTTAAGGCCTATTTAAATATGTTAGCATTGGACAATTGGGGGCTTGTTTTCAAAAAAGAACGATCTAACCAGCAATCAGAGATCCTTAGAGGACAGGAAGCCGTCGACTACATTGAGTCGGAGCTGTTGTCAGTAGTAAATTTGATCAGCAGCACAAGTGTTCCCGGTAGAATGAACAAGCATGCTGTTGAGGCATTGTTGGCTCGACTATATTTGAATACAGCTGTATATAGGGACCCATACGGAACTCCAAATTTTAGAGCAGAGGACATGGACAAAGTGATTCTATACACTGACAATATCATCAACACTGGCGGCTATTTTTTGTCACCGGAATATTTTGACTTGTTCAATGATGATAATAGTACAAATAAGGAAATTATTTTTTCTCTAGATCAGCGCGGGGTACTTCAAACCGAACACAGTAGATGGCAGTATTGGTCTATTTCTGGGGATCAAGTACCCAGACCGGAATTTCCCAATACAAGAGGTACAGATGCAGTTGCAGCTACTCCTGACTTCATTCAGACTTGGTATGATGCCTATGGAAATGTGGATCCTGCTGATGCTGACGCTCGATTTTTTCAAGAGAATACAATTATTCCTGAAAACCTTAGAGATCTTACCGGTGTAAACCCTACTAATGACGAAGATCATTATTACTGCATAGATCCATTAGAATTTGAGATAAATAGAGGAATAATCCGAGGCATTATTTGGGGTCCAAGAAAAGATGCAGGTGGGAACATATTGAAATGTCCGGATGGTAAGGTGAGAATCTATCCGGTGATCAACAGGAGAAGCAGCGGTGCAAACATTCGCTATGTAGATCACACCTTTCAGGTAGATTTTACCAATGAAGGAAGTCTTCACAATACCGGACACCGTTTTTCTAAATATCAATTTAGCAGAACTGCTCCAAATTGCTGCAGTAACAGTAGCGTGGATATCGTTCTGATCCGATTGGGTGAAGTATATCTAATGCGAGCTGAGGCAAAGTTGAGAAAAGGAGATAATGCTGGCGCTCTCGCTGACATCAACACGTTGAGAACTTCTAGAAACGCACGTCCTGCCCAAACCCCAGCTCCATTGAATGCTATCGATTTGGATATTCTCTTCCGTGAATCTGGATTTGAACTATACTGGGAAGGTCTGAGAAGAACTTATCAAATCAGATTTGGAAAATATGAGGATAGTTGGACCGAAAAGAATGACAGCGATGTCAACAAAAGACTGTTCCCAATTCCGCAAAGAGCAATCGATGGAGCTTCCAACATTCCGGGTTTTCTGGAGCAAAATCCGGGTTACTAAAATTCTCAAGTGGTAAATTAAAAAAAGCCGAACGGAATCCGTTCGGCTTTTTTTGTTTTTCGAATACCAATCACTGACCAGTAAAAGGCGAATTGATTGACAAATTAAGCATCTTAGTCAACCTTTCTCACACTTAAATCCGGAAGATCAATAAAGAAATCGTCAGAAGGAAGTCCATTGCAAAGTTTGCCGAAAATCCTCAGAAAACCGATCTACTTTCTGCAAAAGATGGGTTTGTACTTCCATAGGTTTACCTGATTCAAGATTCATGATTTAATAAGCCGGAGGAAAAGCTGCCAAAGAAGGGATCTGAATATTTACCAGCCCAGCATTTGGGTTTGCGTCAAGCTTTCCCGTGTCGTTGATGTGCATGTGCCCTGCGAAATGTACCCGGATTCCTGATTCCCACACTCAGATTTGCAAGAATAAGTTTGGAGTAATTCACTTTAAATTTAGAATAGGATTAGGTCGCTCAAAGGTTTTGCCATCAAAACTCACTGTATAGTCAGAAGGAAACAGGGTGGAAGGAATGTAGTAATCAGTTGAAATCACTTGAGCACCTGAAGCTTTCGCTTTTTCAAATTTGGTGTAGTCCCCTGTTCGGGCTTCTTTGGTATCGGAGTCTGCTCGAGTTCGGATGATATATCCTTTTCTCACCAAATCCTGAATGTAGATTTCGTTAGCAACAGGATCGTTGATGATTCTAAATCCGGCTTCTGGGTTTCCTTCTTTCAGATTGACGAAGAGAACCGCATTTTTGAGTGCAGGCTTTTTGGTAAGGTAACGTCGGATTTTCTCCTCACTTTCATCCAACACAAAAAGGAACTTACCTCTTGCAGCCTCCATTTCCGGCCAGTTGCCAGCCAAAACTCCCTTTTCCAGTGACTCGAAATTGCCACATACTTGATCCGGTGTGATCAATTTGTCCATTCCCAAGAAAGTCCTTACTTCCAAATCAATGCTATCTAAAGCTGTCCCTGTAAATGAAAGCGGGCTGACAGTCATCGGGACTAGACCGTCTTTTGCGTTAATTAGAACAAAAACAGGATGGTGATCAGGATTTTGGTCGCTCCAGTTTTTAAGTTCTAAAAGTGCATTTTTGAAAAGTAGGTGATGAGATTGTACATCCAGATCCTGTACGTGAAAAAGCTTCAATCCAGGTTCCTGAAGCTCCTTTTTGGGGTCAAAAACAGTTCCTACTGGAAGCATTTCCAGCGACTTTGGATTGGCATATCTCCCACCTTTCGGATCATGAAATACATCCAATTCCAGATTACGAAGGCCAAGATCCAGTTGTTCAGAAAGTGGCAGGTGCTCGTATTCCAAACTTTTCGCAGCAGCGGGATTGATTTTTTGCAAATAGTCCAAAATCGGGGCAGGCATTGCACTTTTGTAGCTGTTGTGGCTTCCTATGACTTGGGTTTGATTCAATCTCAGGTTCTGGGCATTGGAAAAAAAGAAAAATGACAAAAAGAAAAAAACAGTTGTGGTTAATCTAAATTTTCTCATCAGTGTAGTAGATTTTGGAAAACAAGATGGTTTTTTTTGGCGTCATGGCTAAATTTTAAATATCAACTTATTGTTAACTTTTCCTAAGATATAAAGCTTTCAATTTCAAAGTAATTTCTGAATTCAAACCTAACTACAAAGATTTTTGAAAAGAATGAATAATGGATCAGAAAGCTGAAACATACCTCGGGTTTTGTTATCTAAAAAAGCAATTTGATTTATGTTTTTGTTAAATCAACAAATCATGTGTTGAACTAGGACAATACGTTAAGTTGTCTTGTTTACTTTTGAAAATGAAAAAAATATTTTCCCTCCTCCTTTCCTCGACAGTCTTTGTATTGCTTGCAGTTGGACAGGAACTCCCCACTTACAAGCTCCATTCCCACAACGACTACCTTAGAAAAGTCCCCTTTTGGGAAGCATTCGGGGCAGGTTGTGCTTCTATTGAAGCGGATGTAATTCTTCAAGATGGAAAATTGATGGTAGCCCATGAAAAGGCAACTATCCGAAAAGAAAGAACATTAAAAAGCTTATACCTTTCTCCTATCCAAAAGGCTAAGGAACTTGGCCTAGTAGATGAGTTTGGCTTTCACTTATTGATTGACTTCAAGACCGAAGCTTATACCACATTGGATGCCTTGATCCGAGAGTTAAGGGAATTTGAATCGATGTTATATTCTCCTTCAAACCAAAAAGGATTAAAGATTATCGTATCCGGTAACAGGCCCAAAGTGGAAGATTATCGCAAATATCCATCTTGGATACTTTTTGACTACCAGAGTAAATCTATGGATGATCAACTTCCTTGGGAAAAAATCGGAATGGTCAGTTTGAATTTCAGACAGTTTTCTGTTTGGAATGGGAAGGGAAGAATCGTAGAACAGGAACAAGAAAAGTTGGCCTCCTTTATTCAACAGGTGCATGGTTTTGGAAAACCGGTAAGATTTTGGGCTACTCCTGACTCCAAATCAGCCTGGAAAGCATTCTATGACCTTGGCATTGATTTTATCAACACCGACATGCCATATGAGGCAAATCAATACCTGAGCAATCTGGACAAGAATATTTTTGTTGGCAACAACTTGTATGAACCCTATTTTCCAACCTTTGAAAAAGATGGAGCCAATATCAAAATTGAAAACATCATCCTGATGATAGGAGATGGAAATGGTTTGGCTCAGATTTCGGCAGGGATGTTTGTCAATAGCAATAAGTTGAACCTGACACAGATAAAAAATATCGGATTGATAAAAACCCAAGCAGCAGATGATTTCACTACAGATTCAGCCGCAGGGGCGACTGCCTATGCCACGGGCCGTAAAGCCAACAACCGGGCATTGGGTATTGGCCCTGAAGGTGAAATATCGGAGAATATTCCGGACTTGATCAGAAATTATGGATTCAATAGCGGCATAATTACCACAGACCAATTGACAGGCGCAACACCCGCTTCCTTTTATGCCCATCATCCTGAAAGAGATGATATTCATCAGATAGCAGGCTACTTGTCCAAAAGCAACATAAACCTGTTTATTGGTGGCGGAAGAAGGGATTTTACACAGTTTGGAGAAAACAGGATTCTGGAACTCGAAACAAATGGATTCCAAATCATGACAAGTTTGGATGAGATAGGAAATACCAACAATGAAAAAGTTGGCTATTTTGCTTCTGCCTCAGGCATGCCTACCTTGGAAAAAGGAAGAGGAGAATTCCTGCTGAAAAGTTCCCAAAATGCCATCCGGTTTTTTGAAACCAAGAAGGCACCTTTTTTCCTGATGATTGAATCTGCCATGATTGATTCAGGAGGGCATGCCAACAGCAGTGCTACTATTGTCACAGAGTTATTGGATTTTGATCAGGTGATTGGATGGATGTTGGAATATGTAGACAAAAACCCAAATACACTTTTGTTAGTCACAGCTGACCACGAAACTGCCGGCCTGTCATTACCCCAGGGGGATATTAGAAACCACAAGATAGAAATGGCATTTCACAGCGATGACCATACCGGAATAATGGTACCAATATTTGCTTATGGAGCACATTCCGGGGAATTCCGGGGCGTTTATGAGAACACTGAGGTATTCCATAAAATCATGAAGTTGGTAAACAAATACTATTAAAAAACCCCGGCTATCCTTTAACTGCGGATTAAGTCAATTTCCGTATTATACCTGCATGTTCCGGCCATTTTTCCAACAATTTCTCTGCGGCATACAACTTGAAATCCATGAAGTCAAAACCGGGGGCGACCATACAGGAAACCAAAGCATAAGAATTCTCCTCTTCAACGGATGAACCAAAAATCACCCCCTCCGGAACCAATTGTTGGGGTTTATGACCTTTTGAATCCACTGGCCCAACCAATAATTTTTCATAGCCACTGTCAGACAAGAGGTGAACGGTAAGTGGGCTCCCTTCATGATGGAACCATATTTCTTCCCCGGCAATACTGTGGAACTTAGAAATATCAGATGAGGTCAAAAGAAAGTAGATAGAAGTCACCAAAGATCTGGAACCATTTGGAGTTTCAATAACTGAATTTGCCCGGTAAGTTTCTGAATAAAACCCTCCCTCAGGATGAGGTTTCAAGTTCAATGTTTCAACGAGTTGTTGGATACGATTCATATGCAATTATTTAAAGTTTCAAGATAACTGGATTTTCAAAACCAGAATCAAAAAAGCCTATTCGGTAAACACTCCAAATATGTGGATAACTTTGTGAATTTAACTTAAAAAAAGTGGGAAAATTGTGAGGAAATAATGAATAAAATAATTGCTAAGACCACTTATATACAATAGCTTTGATTATATCAAGTGAGAGATAAAAGGCTGAAAGTAAAATTTCAGACAATGAT
>CAZLJT010000168.1:283-7915 GCA_964559905.1 uncultured Aquiflexum sp. | reverse complement strand
TCCTTTTCCTAACCGCAGGCTTGGTCAACGCCCAAGACATGTTTCAGGAATATCTATATTCTGCCGATCTTGTAATGAAGAATCGTGAAAATATCTCCCTTTCTGATGCACAAGCGGATAAAATAAAGAAAATCCATAGCACCAATGCCGCTGATTTCAGCACTCTCAAGTGGGATTTGGATGCGGCAACAGAGAAGTTGAAAAAACTTTTGGCTGAAGCTAAACCTGATGCCGTTACGGTATCAAAACAATTGGATATCGTTTTGAATTTAGAAAATCAGTTGAAGAAAAAGCAGCTTAGTACATTGGTAGCGATTAAAAATGAATTGACAGAAAGCCAGCAAGCTTCGCTGAATTCGTCAAAAAGTTGGACTGTTTATGGATCAACTGCAAAGATTTCACCAACCCCGCTAAGCACTAGTCCCAGAATTAGTGTTGCTTCAGGGCCTAAAGTAACTCAGGGTTTTGTCAACAAATCGACAGAAAAAGGAACAACCACAAATATAATTGAACCTTCGGGAGATATTTTGTTAATTCCTGATTCCAAGTCGAAGTTCTTTTTTCAGCTAGAGCAGACATTAAATGGTGATAAACCTACTTATTATCTAAAGACGAAAAGTGGATTAAAGGAAATATTCAGCTTTGAAGAGATAAGCCCTGATGATATTGAAAGCATTTCAGTCATTAAAGGTGCCAGCGCCATTGAACTTTATGGTGATAAAGGTAAAAATGGGGTTATTATTATAACCCTTAAGTAAACACCTGATCAATTTCCAAAGTAATACTCAAGAATGAAAATGGGTAAAATTCATGCCTTGACTCAAAATCATCGAATGAATAACCATCGCCCGACCTTTGAGGTCTTTTTCAGACCTCAAAGGTTATTACAGGAACCTCCAGCTACTCTTGAAATCTTTTGGTATATCGCCATTCATTCTTGCCCTGAGCAATTCGATAGGGGTGTAATTCTGGGTGATAAAGAAATCGTGGAATTCTTTTTCGGTCATTTTTCCTGATTGCACCATTTCATTCTTTAGAGAATATACCTGCAATCCGCCGATCATATATGCCAATTGGTACAAAGGCCCATACCTTCCTTCGAAGGATCTTCTCACTTCCGCCTCGGCATTGGCACGTTCATGCCCCACTGCCTCTACCAAGTAATCTATACATTGCTGTGGCGTCCATTTGCCCAGGTGATAATTAAGCGAAAATACAATCCTGGCAGCCCGGTGCATTCTCCAGAAAAGCATTCCGATTTTATCTTCTGCATTTCTTGGGAAATTTTTATCCCAAAGGTTGAATTCCCAGTACAGTGTCCAGCCCTCTACCCAAAACGGGGTGTTAAAGACCCTTCGGTGAGGAAAATGCCTTTGGTTCATAAACTGCTGTAAATGGTGGCCCGGAATCAACTCATGCTGAACAGTAGCTCTGGAAAAATGAGGATTGTTGCCCCGCATACTCATCATTTTTTCTTCCTGGGTCATAGTGGAGGTAGGATAGGAGATTATAATGCTTTCACCACCCAGAAAGAAAGGGTTTACTCTTTGCCTTTCGGCGGACATCATCATAGTTCTCCATGTTTCTTTGGCCATTTCAGGGATGGTCAAAAGATCCCTCGCTTCTAGGAAAGCTATGGCCTCCTCGGCCATTTCAGCCACCATCTGTGGCCATTCCCCTGCAGGGACATAGGTGTTTTTCACATGTTCCAATGCTGCTTTCCAATCTTTACCATAACCCAATTCTTCTGAAGCCTTGATCATTTCTGCCTCGCACCAGGCGTATTGTTTTTCCCCTTCTTTCAGCAACTCTTCGGCAGTGTAGGGGATCATATTATAGCTCAGTTCTTTTTCGATGGCCAACTTGCCCACAGGTTTGCCGATAATGCCCGATCCATCATCTTTTACTACTGTATTTTCAAAATGGTTCTTCAAAAAACCAGCATAGTCTTTTAAGCTTTTATCCAGACTTTTCATAGGCTCTTTCATCCACCAGGTGAATTCCGGGTCGTAATCATAGTAAAAGTTGTAAGCTTCTTCGGTGCTTTTTCTTAAGGCCTCGACAGTTTGTGAAGCTAATTCTGCCTTTTGCCAAGAGTCAAAAGGTTTGGATGTTTTCATGGTTTCCCACTTGGTTTTGATGTCTTTCTCTACTTTGGTAAAAGTAGCGGCCAATTCCTGGGCATCAGGCTTAACAGCCCTGCGTCTGGTTTGGTAGAATTTTTCCAAGTCATTTTTAAAGTCTACCACATGGCTTATTTTTTTGAAGTCTTCATATGCCAATCCATGAAAGAACAGTTCTTTTTCCAAGTGATTTTTAAAAAGTTGCCAATCCATTTTTCCGTCAAGGGAATAGGTTTCATAGGGCATATTTTCCATCGATTTAAGCCAGTCCTGATAAAGATTCTCAAAACGTAGGAAATACTCCTCAGAAAGCGGATTGTTGTATTTTCTGCTCAGGGCAGTTCTATCTGCCTGGTAGCTCATGATACTTGGATAAAGCTCAGTCGCTATGGAGGAGATGCAGACTGAAATGGTCAAGAGAAGAATTAGTAGTGGTGTCTTCATATTATTAAGATAGTGGCGAATTGAACCAAAATTTTGCAGTCTTCAGACTGCCAGATAAGGGTCCAAGATTAAGTCTTGAACCATACAACCAATTTCACTTAATTTTTCACGAAAAACCAATACCCCATTGACCAATGGTGGGACTTGATTGATGGGAGGTGTTTTGATATGTTCTTATATGAGGACTATCTTTTTAAGTCTTTTTTTCGAGTAAAAACAGTTCGTAGAAATTCTCAGGTGTGATGACCTTGAATTTAGCTTCGGGGTATGTTTCTTTGAATATTTTGGGAAATTTTGCTTTTGCTATCGGACTGTACTTAAATTCATAGCAATTGAGACTACCATCGATTTCTTCGATATAGTCTATTTCCTGTTGATCGTAGGTACGCCAAAAGTAAATGTTGGCAAACCTTCTGTGATTTTGGTTATATTTTATCCTTTCAGCGATACAGAAATTTTCCCATAATCCACCCATATCCAATCTTACTTCTGCCTGATTGAAGTTTCGGATAATGGTATTTCTGATTCCGACATCATAAAAGTATATTTTTTGACTCTTATTGATTTCCTTTCTGAGGTTTTTACTGAACGCGGGTAGCCTAAAAATAACAAAAGCCTTTTCCAACAGATCCAGATATCTACTGACAGTATGTACATTGGTACCAGAAACCTGCGCCAATTCATTTAAAGAGGCTTCACTGCCAATCTGTAAAGCAATAGCCTTGAGTAATTTTTGTAATATTTCTGGTTTTTTTAAAGATTCCAGTTGAAATATATCCTTGTATAAATAATTGGAAGTGATGTCCATCAGTTCTTCATTTTTCTCATCGCCATTTGCCAAAAAAATCTGAGGATATAATCCAAAGCGTAAGTAATTGGAAAGACTGCTCTTGATTGTTATCAAATCCTCCGTTTGATGGATTTCTTCCAAGGCAAAGGGTAGAAGCAAGAATTGTCTCGACCGACCTGTTAATGGTTCTGAAATTTTATTGGATAATTCAAAACTCGAGGATCCAGTTGCTACAAACTGTGTATTGGGGAAAGTATCAACCAATACCTTTAAAATCAATCCAATTTGTGGAATATGCTGCGCTTCGTCCAAAACTATTAATCGCTTTTGCCCCACAAAATCTTTCAATATAATTGAATTCGTATGCGAAAGAAGCTCTTGGTTTTCCTGTAATTCACAATTGAAATAGGAGACTTCTCCTGTGGTTTCTTCCAGAAGCTTTTTGACTAGTGTTGTTTTTCCTGTTCTCCTCGCCCCATATAGGATTACCACTTTTCCTTTATAGAGTTTTTTCCTGATATCAGAGAGGATTATTCTTTGAATGTTCATTGGATCCAAATTAATTCCAAAAGTATTATTTCCTAAAATTAGCTAAATTCAGGAAGTAAACTTCACAAATTTAGCTAATTTTAGGAAGGTAAGTTCACATATTTAACTAAATTTAAGAATCAACAGCATTGATTCTGTTTTATGACTTTTCCAAAATTCAAAATTTTGATAAGGTAAGCACCTTCATATCAAGATCAAAAGTGAGGAATCACCCCTGCAGATTTAAAAATAACTTTTAAATCTGCAGGGGTGATTAGCCTTTAGCCTTATCACTTTCAAGACCTCAAAACTTCTCCCTAAACTCCTTTGGTGTCTCTCCTCGAAATTTCTTAAAAGCCCTGTTGAAATAAGAAAGGTTCTGAAAACCACTTTGATAAGCGATTTGGGAAACTGAAAGGTCAGTTTCCTGTAGGAGTTGGCAGGCATGATGGATACGGACCTGACTGAGAAACCCTGTCAAAGTTTTTCCCGTTCGTTCCTTGAAAAACCGGCAGAATGCCTCCTTGCTCATATTGGCAAGATCTGCTACTTCCTGTAATTGTATGGTTCTATGACTCTCTGCAAGAATAAATGACATCACCTGCCCCATCCTCTTGCCTTCTGTTTCTGTATAGTTTTTTTGAGGAATGAGTTTATTAAGCAACATCATTTCCTTGGAAAGTTGTAACTGCAGAAGGATATGTAAAGCACCCATCAGTTTATCCAGTCCTTCTTTCTTTCCAAAGTGTGATAATTCTTTCTGAACCATAAGGTTGGTCGATCCTTTTACCCAATAGCATCCTTTGATTTGTTGAAGCCAACTCAGTAAAGGAGCAAATTCCTCCACCTCCCAAATATGCTTCCCCAATGTGTCAAAATCAAAAAAAATCGTAAAGCCCAAAGATTTTTTATTAGCTTGTTCAGAGAAATATTCCGGATCGGAACGGAATACATGAGGTATATTGGCAGAAAATAAATATACATCTCCCTGCTCAAACCTTCCGAGGTAATCTCCTACCATTAATTGGCCTTTACCTTCTTTGATCCAAGTTAATTGCCATTCTGGATGTTGGTGCAATTTATCATAAAAATGCTGTCCTGAATCCACTTGATAGCGGACGAATTCCATTTGGGACTTTGGTATTTTAAAGGGTATTACTTTCGCCATTTACAATATTATATTAATATGAATTAATTAAAAAATCTAATATAAAATCAATATAGTATCAGTATTGACTAATCAAGTGTAAGTATTAGCATAAATACTGGCTTACCTTTGATAAAATAACCAAAAAGACTATGAATTGGAAAGGCGTTTTTCCGGCCGTGACCACTAAGTTCCATCAGGATGGGAGTTTGGATATGGGCATGTTTTTCAAAAACCTGGATGCACAATTGGAAGCCGGTGTGCATGGTATTATTCTAGGAGGAACCTTGGGGGAATCAAGTGTGCTTAGTCAGGATGAAAAAATCAAACTCACTACTGATACAGTAAATTATATCGATGGCAGGGTTCCTGTTATCCTGAATATTGCTGAGGGTGCTACAAGAGATGCGATTTTTTGGGCACAAAAAGCCAAAGAAATGGGTGCTTCCGGACTGATGATTTTGCCTCCGATGAGGTATGCGGCAGACCATAGGGAGGTGGTTACCTATTTCAAAGCAGTCGCAAACAGCACTGAACTGCCTATCATGATTTACAACAACCCGATAGATTACAAGACTTTGGTGACGCTGTCCATGTTTGAGGAATTGGCGGAATGCGAAAATATTCAGGCCATCAAAGAATCGACCCGTGATATCTCGAATGTGACAAGAATGAGGAATCAGTTTGGTGACCGATATAAATTACTCTGCGGTGTAGATACTTTGGCTATGGAGGAACTGTTGATGAGCGCAGATGGCTGGGTTGCCGGATTGGTTTGTGCATTTCCGAAGGAGACCCTGGCCGTTTATAATTTAGTGAAGGCAGGAAAATACGAAGAAGCTTTAAATATCTATAGATGGTTCTTACCTTTATTGGAGTTGGATATCCATCCCAAGTTGGTACAGTATATCAAACTTGCCGAGCAAATGGCCGGCATCGGTACCGAATGGGTCCGAGCTCCAAGATTGACTTTGGTGGGAGAAGAAAGAGTAAAAGTAGAAAACATTATTAAACGGGGATTGGAACACAGACCCAACCTTTGAGGTCTGTTTTTAGACCTCGAAGGTTTTTGGAAGTATCAAGAATTGATTAAGGTATTATTTAAAATGTACTTCATGAAATATCGTTGAAATGTGCTTCGTGAAATAAATGGAAATATATCCTTGGTGAAATATAATTGAAATCCTCCTGCGGCGGACAAGTTAAGTCCTTCTGCGATATAAAATGGAAATATGGGTAACTATCCTAATTTATTTCAATTTATTTCTACTCTATTTCAACCTTATTTCCTTTAAATAAATTACCTTTTAAACCAAAAAAACCATGAACATAGATCAAATATTTGAATCCGCCCAAGAAGCCTTTCTTTTTTATAAAAATGTACCTGGCAAGGAAAAAGCAGCTTTTCTGAGGAAAATTGCAGATGGTTTGGAGGCAGAAAAAACAGAACTGATACCATTGGCTTCCCAAGAATCCAATTTGCCGGAAGGAAGAATTACCGGAGAATTGGGACGAACCTGCGGGCAGATCAGGCTTTTTGCCAATTTAGTTGAAGAGGGTAGTTGGGTGGAAGCTACCATAGATCATGCTGATCCAAATAGAGCACCTGCTCCTAAACCAGACATCAGAAGATTTTTGACGCCTTTGGGTCCTGTGGTGGTTTTTGGAGCGAGCAATTTCCCTTTGGCATTTTCCACCGCCGGCGGAGACACCATTTCTGCTTTGGCTGCCGGTTGTCCTGTTATTTATAAAGCACATCCTGCTCATCCGGAGACATCAAGATTGGTAGGGCAGGTGATCCAAAAAGCGGTTATTGATTCGGCATTGCCCCTTGGGCTTTTCACGCATGTGGAAGGCGGAATTCAGACTGGGCAGGATCTGGCCAAACATCCCAAGGCAAAAGCTGTCGCATTCACAGGAAGTCATGCTGGTGGTATGTCCTTATTTGCATTAGCAAGTCAAAGGCCTGAGCCTATTCCGGTATTTGCCGAGATGGGGTCAGTTAATCCCATATTTACTTTTGAAAAGAAATTGGAAAAGGATATTTCAGGATATGCCAAAGCTTTTATTGGTTCACTTACTTTAGGGGCAGGTCAGTTTTGCACCAATCCCGGATTGATTTTCGTGCCCAAGTCCCTGCAAAAAGAATTTGCAGAAGCTGTTAAAAATGAGTTGGAAGATATCGCCGCAGCACCCATGCTGCACGAAGGAATTGCTGATGCCTATTACTCAGCCATTCAATACCTACAGGGTAGGGAAGAGCTGGAATGGGTCAAAGTATCTGCAGCCAAAGACCTGATCAAAGCTCACCCGACTTTGGCCAAGATCAAAGCCAAGGATTGGTTGAAAGATGCTAAATTCCAAGAGGAAGTATTTGGTTCATTTGCCTTGATGGTGGTTTACGAAAATGAAGATGAGTTACTTGAAATTGCCAAAAAACTACATGGCCAATTGACCATTACCATTTGGGCCGAGGAAGAAGAACTGAACAACAAGCTTTACCTGATCAATTTGTTGGAAGAAAAATGTGGGAGAATGCTCTACAAAGGTGTTCCTACAGGAGTGGAAGTGGGTTTTGCAATGCAGCATGGAGGACCGTT
>CAZLJT010000168.1:0-273 GCA_964559905.1 uncultured Aquiflexum sp. | reverse complement strand
CTCAGACTCAAGAAGCACCTCAGTAGGCGTTTATGCCATCAAACGTTTCGCCCGGCCTATTGCTTTCCAAGACATGCCAGATAGCTTATTACCAGACGCACTGAGTGATAAGAATCCATTGGGGATTTGGAGGACTGTTGATGGGGAATTTAAGAAATAAATGGTTCAAGCTTTCAGAGATTGGTTCAAGACTTAGTCTTGGACCATTCTTGGTAGCAGTCTTCAGACTGCACTACTACAGTCTGAAGACTGTAAATTTTGTGGGCCAAGTCT
>CAZLJT010000167.1:0-7965 GCA_964559905.1 uncultured Aquiflexum sp. | reverse complement strand
TCAAAAGAAGTAAGAAAAATACGGTTTCTTTATTCCATGAACTCATTGGTAATAAAATAAACTCTGTTAAAGAAATAAAATTCGAAAGGGCATTTGTTGTAGGATTGGATGATGGAAGCGCACTTTTGTTCAAACTCCATGGAACAAGAAGTAATATTCTTTACTACAAGGATAGATCTTCATTTCCTGTCTTATTGTTTCGAAATGAACTTAGAGATGACAAAGAAATCATTATTGAAAACCTCTCAAAAGATCTTTCACTGGATTTTTCAACTTTTGTGTCCTTGGAAGGCAACGCTTCAAAATTCCTTCCAACCCTGGGTAAAATCCCTAGAGAATGGCTAAAAAACAAAGGCTACATTGATGCATCCATCAACCAAAAATGGGAAATCATGGCGGAATTGCTCGACATGTTGGAAAGCCCCTTGTATTCCATCATTCATCAGGGGAATGATTATGTGCTGAGTCTTCTGCCTGAAAAGGATGTGGTATTTCAAACTTCAGATCCTATAGAGGCCTGCAATGAACTTTTTAGATACCGGGTAGTCATACAATCTTTTGAAAAAGAAAAAACCCATTGGATAAAACATCTTGAAGATCAGAAAAAAAGAACTCAGGCATATATACTCAAGACCAGCCAAAAGCTGGAAACGATTGAAAATGATATATCCCCTTCCCAAATGGCGGATGTGATTATGGCCAATCTACATCTCATAAAACCCGGACAGGAAGAAATCGAATTGTTGAATTTTTATAGCGGAAAGCAGGAAATGTTCAAACTCAAAAGAGACCAAAGTCCCCAGAAATATGCTGAAAACCTTTACAGAAAGGGTAAAAACAGAAAAAAAGAGATTGAACAACTTTATATAAACCTGGAAGACAAAGAGCAACTGTTGCAACAGACTAATTCATGGTTGGAAGAACTTAGTGGGTTCTCGGATTTTAAAAGTCTCAGGGGGTTCATTAAATCAAACAACCTGATTCCAAAAGGAAAAGAGCAGGAAGAACATGTCCCATTTAAACGGTTTGAAGTGGAGGGGTTTGAAATTTTGGTGGGTAAATCAGCCAAAGCCAATGATGAACTGTTGAGGCATTTTGCTTGGAAAGAAGACATTTGGCTTCACGCCAAGGATGTATCAGGATCACATGTTATTATCAAACACAGGTCAGGAATCAATTTTCCTAAGTCAGTACTGGAACGTGCAGCAGAGTTGGCAGCTTATTATTCAAAAAACAAAAACGAAAGTCTTTCCCCTGTCATTTATACCCCTGTGAAATATGTCAGGAAAGTAAAAGGCTCACCTGCAGGTGCAGTCATGGTGGACAAAGAAAACGTTTTGATGGTGTCACCTACAGGCCCAAAGCAATTATAACCTCAATAATATCTTGGTTTTTGGGGCGGACCTAAGCTGATTTTATTGAATCCCTTCACCAATACCACTGTTCCCGCAATACCGATAGCGCCCCCTGTATACAATAGCGCTTCACCTAATTCAGGATTGGTTCCCAGCAGCTGACCTCCGATAATTGTAACTGTATATCCTAAAGTAGCTACAAAAATGCCGGTCTTTAATTGTCGCTTTGACTGGTAGAGATTTAGATTTACCTGATACATTTCTTTCTCCAGTTTGACTACAGCATTGACCAAAGAATCAAGATTGGGTTTGTCCTGAACCTGTGCCTGAAGATTGCCAAAAGCACAGCAGGTGATAAAAAACAATAGCAAAAAGATTTTCATAACTTATTGATTGATCCAGTTTTTAAATTCGTTAACACGTTCGCGGGCTACAACTATGTCGCTTTCACAAGGTGAACTCATATAAAGCATCAGTCGGCCATTGAGATAAGGTTTCATTTCTACCAAACTATCCAAATGGATAATCATCGACCTATTGATTCTGTAAAATTTCATCGGGTCAAGCAAATTACTTTCCAGGTCGCTCAAACTTATATCCACAATATATTTTTTTGGAGAACCGGTTTCTACCAAATAAGTCACTCCCCCTTCTGCATAAAAATAAGCAACATCTTCAACCGGTACAAACCGTATTTTACTTCCGATTTTGGTTAAAAAACGTTTTTTATAATTCTTGCCGGCATATTTACTGAGGAGCTCCTCGATGATTTCTTCATTAAATCCGGTGGGTAAATCATTGGAAACCAGGTTTTCAAACTTTTCAAAAGCCTTTAGCAATCTTTCTTCCTGAATGGGTTTGAGCACGTAATCAATGCAGTTGTGGTCAAAAGATTGTAGGGCATATTGGTCATAAGCAGTAATAAAAATTATCGGAAAATCTATTTTCCTTCCCTTAAAAGCCTTAAAACTCAATCCATCGGCCAAATGTATATCACAAATCATCAAATCAAAATTCAACCCCTTGTCGAAAATCACCAAAAGTTCTTTGATGCTTTGCGCCGTTGAAACTATCTGCCAACCGGATTTATTTTCATGAATGATGCTTTTAATTCTTTGCAGCGCTAAGGGCTCGTCCTCTACTATTATTACTTTCATAGGATCTGATTAATGGGAGCTGAACCATAAAAATGTCCATATCATCCGTCAACAATATTTCTTTACCTAAGAACTTATAACGGTCAGATATGTTTTGAAGACCTATGCCACTTGAAAACTCAACCGAGTCCTTCAATTGCTTTTTATTCCTTATCGAGATGAAATCCTCATCAGATTCAATAATGACCTCAATGGGTTCTGAACTGGTGAAATAATTGTGTTTGACCACATTTTCGACTAATAATTGTAACACCGCAGGTGGAATGAAATAATTTAAACTTCGCTTATTGATATCTATTTTAAAAATCAGCGCATCCTGAAATCTTATGGATAATAAACCGATATAATTGTTTAAAAAATCAATTTCATCTGAAAGCACTACAAGCTCCTGGTCCTTATTGTTTAAAACATACCGGTAAATATTTGAGAGCTTTTGCAGATAAGCGTCAGCCAACTTTACATCCTCGTGAATCAAAACAGATAAGGCACTCAGGTTATTGAAAAAAAAGTGTGGATTCATTTGGGCATGTAAAGATTCCAATTTAGCCTCCACATTCAGGGAATGTAACTTTTCAGCCTCCAGTGCTTTTTCTCTGAATTTTTGGTTGAAAAAATAAATTGCATTGATACAATTCAAAAACAAATTGATCCTTGAAGTAAAGCCGCTGGTCAATAAAAAATTGGGTAATGAATATGTGAAAGGCTCTCCTAGAAAATAAGCTGTAAAGTAAACAGAAATTAAGCTGACAAGTAAAACAGCTATACTGCTGAGCAAAAACTGTAGTATTAAAGGGTGTATTTTTTTGAATTTACCTATGACGAATTTTTCAATCCCCCAATTTGAAAACCATACCAAATAGCACAGGATAAAAATAATGTAAAACAAGAAATCACTCGGCAAATCTGCCTGAAACAGTCTGTCCCCTTCCAAAATGATAATATTCAAGAAGGAGTATAATCCCAAAAATCCCGGAAAAATGAATCTAAATTTATGACTGAACATTTTTCTTTTCTTCAAACATGGAAATCAAATGATCTTTGCAAATCAATTCCTTACAAACTGTTTTAAATTTCACAAAATTGTGACTTAAATACCTGAAATATAAATACTATATTCATTTAAATTCCAGAAATAAATGCTTAAAAACAAAAGGGGAATAAATTCCCCTTTTGTATATATAATCAGGGTAGTTAAAGCTTATTCTAAAGTGGGTAGAACTACTCCATCGATTACATGGACTACCCCATTTTGAATGGCTACGTTAGCTATAGTTACATTGTATGTTGTTCCTGCAATATCCGTAACCGTTACATTATTCCCTGTTCTTGTTACAGTCAAATTCTCACCGGCAAGTGTAGGTACAGACTGAGGACCCTCTGCCAGGTCAAAAGAAAATGCTGTAAGTGGTACCACATGGAATCTTAATACTTTGCTGACATTAGCAGCTCCAATTTTTGCAATGAGTGCTTCTAAGGAAGTGACTTCCTGCGCTGCAAGCAATGCTGCAAATGCTGCATTAGTAGGAGCAAATACAGTAATTGCTTCAGCATCCAACAAAGCACCTCCCAAATTAGCAGCTGTTACCGCATCCAACAATACAGTCAGTTCTGCAGCAGTGGCTGCTTCAACTACTATAGGTAAAGTCAACTCAGGTAACAAAACTTTATCAATCACATGTACAACACCGTTTTCGATGGCTACATCAGCAGCTACTACTGTAGCGGCTACTCCATTGGCATCCGTTACAGTAACGGTATTACCTGTTTTAGTAACAGTCAAATTCTGACCACCCAATGTTGGGAATGTATTTGTTGCAGCTAAATCTGCTGAAAATGCTACAGCTGGTACTACGTGGAATCCAAGAACAGTTTCAAGATTTTCTATACCACCGATCTTAATTACCAATTGATCCAGATTATCTACGTTGAAAGCTTCCAAAGCATCGGCAAAGGCTTCATTTCTAGGGGCAAATACAGTGATGGCTTCAGCACCCAACAAAGCATCAGGCAAACCATCAACCGCAGTTACTGCATCCAAAAGAACCGTTAGTCCTGCATCAGTAGCAGCATCAACCAAATTTGGGGCGGGAAGATCAATTTCAGGCAATAGTACTCTATCAATTACATGGACAACACCATTTTGAATTTCAACATTAGGAGTAACGACATTAGCTGTATTACCAGCAGCATCGACAACAGTTACATTTCCACCTGCCACATTTACAGTAATACTTTGGCCGGATAAAGTGGGAAAAGTATTCGTGGCAGCTAAATCACTGGAGAAAGCTACCGCAGGAACTACATGGAAACCTAAAACAGTTTCCAAATTTTGAGCACCTCCCAATTTGGATACCAAATCAGGTAAGTCCGTTGCACCAAAAGCAGTAAGAGCATTTCCAAATGCTTGATTGGTTGGAGCGAAAACAGTGATCGCTGGTTCGCTGGTCAATGCGGTACCTAATCCCGGGATAGCTTCAACAGCTGAAAGTAGCGTGGTAAGGCCAGCAGCATTTGCAGCTTGTGTAAGTGTCGGCGCAGGCGGTGCAGGCATGGGCTCATCCTCATTACAGGAGTAGATCGCAAAAAGCAATGAACCTGTCAAAAGATACTTTAAGAAATTTTTCATAGTTATGTTGTTTAGTTTGATGTTTAAACATGTAATTTCAAAAAGTGACTACTAAACCCTTTCCGAACTGTTACATTTCTACTATGAACCGACGATAAAGCATCATGAACTGTAGTAAAAAATCAGGTAAGATATTGGTAAGGTCAGTAGAAAGAGTTTCTAAAAAAGTTGATTTCGGGGTTGGAAGTTGGAAGTCCGAAGCTCAGTGAGATCCCAGAGTCAAAGGCTGCCCCGATTATCGGGGAGGCAAGTACTTTTCTGTCCTTTCAAGGGGGGGATTTTTAGAGACAAAAAAAAGCCTCCATATTGAAGGCTTTTAATTATTTGCAAACCAATTTCAATTTATATCTCAAAGCTATTCAGCGAAGAATTCAACCTTTCTAAAGAACAACTTCTAACTCTCTACTCTAAGCAAAATAGACTAAAACCATCTTATGTCCCCAAAATACTTCAGGCCAAGCTTTGCGTCTTGTTTCTTGCGTCATATGTCTTGCGTCTTGCGTCTATTCCTCCAACTCCCTACTCCGAGCATCATAGATTAAAACCTACTCCACTATATGTATTTTCAACATATTTGTTTTTCCCTTGGCTTTAAGTGGCATACTTGCGGTGTTGATGATAATATCGCCTTTTTTGACATATCCCTCATCTTTGAGGTGGTTTTGTATATCCATAAAAGTGGCATCTGTAGAAGTATTGCTTTCATAATAATAAGCCCTGACTCCCCACACCAAGCTCAATTGGGTAATTAACTGTTTATTGGTAGTAAATACCAAAAGATTTGCCAAAGGTCGGTATGAAGCCAATCTCAATGCAGTCATACCTGAGGTGGTGATTCCAACCAAGGCTTTTGCCTTGACGTTTCTGGACAATCGCGCAGCCATCAAGGTAAGGTTTTTGCTGAGGAAATTCGGATCTTCTTCCGGTATTTTGTAAAGATGATGGAACACATCCTGATTGTTTTCAATATAATTGATGATGCTGCTCATCGCTTTTACCGAATTGATCGGAAACTGGCCGGAGGCTGTTTCAGCCGAAAGCATCACCGCATCCGCCCCATCGAGAACGGCAGTGGCCACATCGTTTGTCTCAGCCCTTGTAGGTCTGGGATGGGTGGTCATACTTTCAAGCATCTGCGTGGCAATAATAACAGGCTTACAGGCAAGTTTACATTTGGAAACCATTTTCTTTTGCCAAAGGGGCACTTTTTCCATAGGCACTTCTACGCCCAAATCTCCTCTTGCAACCATGATGGCATCGGTGGCCTCAATAATCGAATCTATATTTTCAAGTGCCTCTGGTTTTTCGATTTTGGCTACAATTTTACATTTCTTACCTGCTTTGGTAATTCTATCTCTAAGATCAATGATATCATCAGCTGTTCTTACAAAGGATAAGGCTATCCAATCCACATCATTTTTAAGCCCAAATTCAAGATCTTCAATATCTTTCTCAGTCAGAGAAGGTGCAGACACCCGGGTATTGGGGAGATTGATTCCTTTCCTGGATTTAAGAATCCCTCCATGAATTACAACACATTTTACATTCTTCCCATCCGTATTATTTACTGCCAACTCAATGTTACCATCATCGATAAGGATTCTATCGCCTGATTTCACATCATTTGGAAGATTTTGATACACTGTACTTACCAATTCGGCATTACCAATAACGGGATCATTTGTAATGGTGATTTTTTGACCCGGTAAGATCTCAACACCACCATTTTCCATTTCTCCAACCCTGATCTTAGGACCTTGAAGATCCTGCAAAATCCCGATTTTGTTAAGGGTGGTTTCATTGATGGATCTGATCATTTTTATCACCTCAGCATGGATTTTATGGTCTCCATGTGAAAAATTCAACCTGAAAATATTCGCTCCGGCTTTTGCAAGACTATTCAAAGTTTCAAGGTTATTGGAAGCAGGGCCGATTGTTGCTAGAATTTTTGTTTTGTTGTAAAGAGCAATACTCATTTAAATAAGAATTAATAGGTAAGAAGATTATCTTTAGATTTTAGTTTGGAAATATTCAGTTTGACAACATTTTGCACAATAGAATTTTCGGAAAGTTTTTCAATATAATCATTTAAATCTATTTCGTGGGTTTGGTCCTGCACTAATAGAAAATAATCCATCATTCTGAGTTCGGGAATCAAAAAAAGAGAACTTCCTTCCTCAGAATTGGATTTGTTTTTCAGTAACTGAACAAAACTATGTTCTTTTTCTTCAACAAAATTGGAGATGACCAAAGGAGTTTGATTGAGCAATTCAAGTTCAAAATCATCCGATTTGACCAATTTCGAATTCAATGAATAATTGACCCACCAAGCCATTTTATATTCCTTAATCGGCGCTACAATACCCAAAAGTTCAAAATTATATTGGTGTTCAATAAACAGCTTTATTTTCTTCATTTTGGGAAGAATTTGTTCCAACAAATGTAAAAATTATCTTCCAACTTTCATGGACTAATAGATTATCTTGAATTTAGGTGATACATTTTTTTGGCATTAAGGTTTTAAATATATTTCTTTGCGAAGTGTTTTAAATTAAACTGATCAAAAAATGTCTGAAATTGCACAAAAAGTAAAAGCCATTATCGTTGATAAACTTGGCGTTGAAGAATCTGAAGTTACTCCTGAAGCTAGCTTCACAAACGATCTTGGTGCAGACTCTCTGGATACAGTAGAGCTCATTATGGAATTCGAAAAAGAATTCAACATTTCTATACCGGATGATCAGGCCGAACAAATCGGTACAGTTGGTCAGGCTATCAGCTATCTGGAAGCCAACGTAAAATAATAAAAAACTTATAATTCATTTAT
>CAZLJT010000166.1:0-8151 GCA_964559905.1 uncultured Aquiflexum sp. | reverse complement strand
GTAGAGCTTGGAAACAGTCTTCAGATCAATAAAGAAACGGTGGAAAGATATATGGATTTGCTTTCGAAGGTCTTTATTATTTTTCCGTTGGGAGGATATAGTCAAAATCTTAGAAAAGAGGTCTCCAAGAGTAAGAAATGGTATTTTTATGACAATGGAATCCGAAATGCTCTCATCAATAATTTTAGCCCAATACACCTGAGAAATGATCTTGAGGCACTTTGGGAGCAATATTTCATTTATGAAAGAATAAAATTCAATGCCTCACAAAACCATTATCCACAATATTATTTTTGGAGAACTTATGATGGGCAGGAATTGGATTTATTGGAAATAGATAGCCAACAACAGATGCAGTCGTTTGAATGCAAATGGGGAAAATTAAAAGCAAAAGTTCCTGTTGCTTTTGCCAAAGCTTACCCAAATGCAAAGTGGGAATTGATTGAAAAGGGAAATTACCTGGATTGGATTAGTTAAAAGTCATACAGTTTTAAAATTCATATAAAATATTAGGATCTCGGTTCTAGCTTAATAAATATTAGATAACAATTTAATCTTTAACCACTCTAAAATGTTCCCAAACCTGATTGCTGCTTTTTATTCTAAGTATATAAACCCCTGAAGACAGTTGCCCCATTTCAACTTTTTGCTGCTTCCCATTTACCAAAAAAGAATTGACTTTTTGTCCTATCGTATTGTAAAGTTCAATTTGAGCTCCAGGATTTAAGAGGTCGATGGTCAACAGGTTTTTTACAGGATTGGGATAAATTTTGGGTTTCACCGGGTTTTCTTCCCTGACTGATAAAATTACTAAATCCAATTCCTGAACTTTTATCTTCCTAAAGTATGTATTCCCTAATTCCAAACCCATGTCAAAAACTATTCTGGCATTAGGATCTGAAGGATCTTTCATAGTAAACACTGTTGAATATTCAAGATATTCATCGGTCAGTCGGGTAGTCTGAAAACCACTGTAACTGTTAAAAGGCGAGGAAGCCTTACCAAGATAAGAAACAAGAGAAATATTGGGTTCCGACTTTGCTTCAAATGAAAACCGGTACATTTTGCCATTTTCCAAAGACAGATTGCTCCTGACCATTTGGACATGCCAATTTTCAGTGCCTAAACGGGAAACAGAGGCCTGTAGGATTCCCTGATTTCTTGAAAGGCCCGCCTGCCCATTCTGTTGGGTAAAAATATTCCAGCCGTCATTGGAATTTTCAAAATTGCTTTCGTAAATCGTGACCAAATGTGCATCTCTGGGTTCAGGCATTTCATTATGAAGTAGCGCATCCACCAGGGGTTGAATGTATTGGTTGTTTTGGGGGTCAAAAATCCCAAATCCAGCACTCCACTCCCAATAGGCCCAACTGAATCCTATGGATTCCAAATACCTGGCGACGAAAGTGGTCCATCTTACCCGTGACTCCATATCTGCACGACTGTATGCACCAAATTCTCCCATATGGATGGGGATGTTCCTTTCTGAGGAAAATGAAATGAGAGGAGCTATTTCCTGTTCAATAGCATCTCTCTCAAATTGTAGATCCAACCATTCGGTACCTAACCAATTCTGAGATTGATCTCCTACCCATTCCGCACCCTGATGGGTGAAAGTAAAAGGGTTATAAAAATGGACTGTCACAATGATATTGTCATCTTCAGGAGGATCCAATTGAAATATTCCTGCTACACCTCCAAACAAAGCGGTACCCATCAGGACGGCCCTGTTTGGGTTTGTTTTCCTGATTTCAACCAAAGCTTCAGCAAAATATTGATTCCACAATTCAGGCGTCAATTGATTGTGGGGCTCGTTCAAGACCTCAAACAAAAGTCTTTCTGGATAATCTTTGAAAAATTCTGCTATTTGAAACCAATGTGCCAAAAACCTTTCCCTGTTTAGCGCAGGGTTTTGAAAAAGAGCATCATGGTGGTGCATATTGATAATGACCAAAAGGTCCTGTTCAAGAGCTAAATCAACAACTTCCTTGATCCTATTAAAAAAAGAAGGATTGATCGTATAAGGCGGGGTCATTTGGGTTCTTGCAGGGGTATCCCACCGTATCGGAATCCGCACATGGTCAAAACCAAGTTGCTTTATCTTATGAAAATATTCATCCCTGAATGGATTGCCCCATTCTCCCTCAGTCGGAGCCTCAAACATGTTTCCCATATTTATACCCTTTCCGAGCTTTTGGTTCATTTCAAAAACATCAGTTTGCCCAAAAGTAAAAAACGGAAAAAAAACAAGCTGAAAGATTAACCATTTCATGGGAATTAAATTACAAAGTATAATTTACTTTATAGTTAAAAAAATCTGAGTTTTGAGAAAAATCTATCTTTCCTACTTCATCAAATTATAGAACAGAGGTTAAAGCTTTTATCAAAACTCTATTCTTTCTTTGATCCCAAGTTCATTGAGGTCGAAGGACATATCCTAATAGATCATGATTTCGGAAAGCAAATTTGTTAAATTTGGGTTATTTTAACTTAAAGCATACCTTACATAATTGAAAGTAGAAATCAGACTTTCACTTTTTCTTTTTCCTTAAATTCATTTTTTACTCCTTCCAATAAACTTGGCCGTGTAAACATCATAGCATAAGCCTCTTTCAGTGATTTGGATTTTCTTACGTCTTTTACAATATCAGACCACTCATGGAAGTTTAGAGTGATGGGGTTATAGGAATCCACCTGTTTGGTCAATCCATAAACAGGTTGTTCTTTTTCTTCCATAAAAGTTCCGAAAATCCTATCCCAGATAATAAAGGTGGACCCATAGTTTTTATCCAGATAGTGTTCATTAGTAGCATGATGAACCCGATGATGAGATGGCGTAACAAAGAAAAACTCAATAGGCTTGGGAAGCTTTTTAATGTATTCGGTGTGGATCCAAAATTGGTACAATACCGCTAATTGATGAACGATAAAAAATACTACCGGATGAAAACCGGCCAAGACAACTGGGATGAAGAAAATAATTTTGATATGTTGGGTCCAACTGAGTCGGAAAGAAACTGACCAATTGTATTTTTTCGAATTGTGATGAGTTACATGGGTTGCCCACCAAAACCTGTTTTCATGGGCGATTCTATGTGCCACATATCTCCAAAAATCCAACCAAAATAAACAGAGATATATGACCACCAGGTGTGTGGAATAGCCCAAGGGACTAGGTTATAGAAAAACAATATAATGCCAAAAGTCACCACTTTAATAGCAGCACTCATGCCTGCATTGACAAGTCCAATGAAGGTTGCCGTCAAAGTATCCTTACCATCATAATAATCCTTCTTGTCCTTATAGGAAAACAGCCATTCCAAAGCAACCAAAAAAATCATTATTGGCGTTGCAATAATGATAAGATTTGGAAGGTCTAAGTTTACAATTTGCTCAAAAGTTATTTTTTCTTTTGTCATAAAACTTTTAACTCTGAAAATAATTTTTTAAAACATCCAATTCAAATTCAAACACCATGAAGCTTAGAGTTTAAACTGAAAACAATACCGAATTTACAGCTTTTTTACTTCATTAAAAAAACAATGATTCAGGTTTATTTTTATGGATTAATAAAATTATTACCGGTTTGGAACAAAGATGCCATTCTATTAAAAATAAGATATTGGCTTCATCCTTTTACCAAAACTAATTTTGCGACTGGCTATAATCGATTTATTAAAGCACTTTTAAACCAGCTTCCGCAATTATTCCATCCTGCGCTGAAGTGACCCCTGAAATCCCTATTGCACCGACACAGACACCATCTTTGAAAATCGGTAATCCTCCTTCTACAGCTATTGCATTGGGCAATGATAGGATATGAGTTCCTCCGCTTTTCACCAGTTCTTCAAAGACTTTGGTGGGCCTTTTGAAATACACAGCTGATTTTGCTTTTGCCTGCGCTACATCCACACTGCCTATCTGTACACCATCCATTCTTCTAAGATAGATTAAGTGTCCTCCCCCGTCCAATATTGCAATCACAACATTCCAATTTTCCTGACGAGCTTTTTCTTCAGCGGTATCAGTCATTCTCATGGCTTCCTCCAGATTCAAATAAGGTTGTACCTGTGCTTGGGAGATAGATATCAACGGAATAATTATTAAAAGAGATATGATTAGCTTTTTCATTTATCTGAGTAGGTTAAGTTAATTGGAAAGTATTATTCCTAATTTAATTATTTTTTTGAAGCAATGCTCAAAAAGTCTTAAATTAAAAGTCCAACACAAATAATGACCAAAAACTATAACCCCATCAAATCATGAAAAACATCAGCAGAAGGGATACTATCAAGACATTGACCCTAGCCACAGGAATAAGTCTTTTTTCACCACTTACTTTGGTATCCTGTAACAACAAACCTAATAAAGATAAACTTGGCGTCGCTTTGGTTGGGTTGGGATATTACAGCACAGATTTATTAGCTCCTGCTTTACAGCAGACGGAGCATTGCTATTTGGCGGGGATTGTTACCGGGACTCCTTCCAAAGCAGAATCATGGAAATCGACATACAATATTCCGCAGGAAAATATTTACAATTACGAGAATATGGATAAGATAGCTGACAACCCTGATATCGATGTCATCTATATTGTTCTACCACCTTCTATGCATATGGAATATACCATCAAGGCTGCTAAGACCGGAAAGCATGTTTGGTGCGAAAAACCCATGGCTTTAACTGTGGAAGAGTGTCAGGCCATGATTGATGCCTGCAAAATGAATAATGTATCGCTTTCTATCGGATACAGGTGTCAACATGAACCCAATACACTGGAATATCAGCGAATAGTCAAAGAAGGCTTATTGGGTAAAGTCACCCAAGTGGACTGTGCGGCTGGATATCGGGAGGGGAGAACCGACCATTGGAAACAAAAAAAAGAAATGGGCGGGGGTGTGATTTATGACATGGGTGTCTACGCCATTCAGGGGGCCAGACTAGGATCGAATATGGAGCCTATAGCTGTAAACTCGGCTAAAGTCTGGACAGAGAGACCTGAAATTTATAAAGATGGTTTGGGTGAAATCGTGGAAGCTCAACTTGAATTCCCAGGAGGAGTTGTAGGAAACATTAAAACTTCCTTTGCTGAGAATATTAATTTTTTAAATATTACCTGCGAAGAAGGTGTGATAGAAATGGCTCCATTCTCTGCTTATTCCGGTAATAAGGGTAAAAGCCCACTTGGCGAGATCAACTTCCCTTATCAAGTACCATGGCAACAGGCCAATCAAATGGATATGGATTCCTTGGCAATAATGGGAGGAAAACCTATGCCTGTCCCTGGAGAAGAAGGTTTACGGGATATTAGGATTGTACAGGCTATATTAAAATGTGCAGAAACGGGGCAAAGGGTGGAGATTTAGTTTTCAAAATGGAAAGTTTATTGTTCTCGCAGACTGCGCTAAATTCGCAGATTGAATGATGCAGAAAATGGAATTATCAGGATAGTTAACGGTTCGTGATTCAATTCGATCTTAATTACAACCATTGGTATTTTTTCTCTGCGAAATCTGGGGAGTCTGCGAGAATAAATCTAAATCTGCGGGACAACTTAGGAAATCCGACTCCAATTGATCGCGTGCTTCTTCTGGTTTTTGATCTGTCTCAGAACCATGGTATTTTGAGGCTGCGATAGTTCCGGATCCTCCTGTAAAAGCAGTTGGGCTGCATCTCTTGCCAAAGTCAAAATAGGCGCATCTTTACTCAGATCAGCAATCAATAGATCTGCTACTCCGCTTTGCTGTGTTCCCATCAAATCTCCCGGGCCACGTAATTTGAGGTCCACATCTGCAATCTCAAAACCATTATTGGTTCTCACCATAGTTTGCAGTCTTACCCGGCTGTCTTTGGACAATTCATACTTGGTCATCAAAATACAATAGGATTGGTCTGCTCCTCTGCCTACCCGCCCCCTTAATTGGTGCAATTGTGATAGACCAAATCGCTCTGCGTTTTCAACAATCATCACTGAGGCGTTGGGTACATTTACACCAACCTCAATGACCGTTGTGGCCACCATTATTTTTGTTTCTCCCTTTACAAAGCGCTGCATTTCAAAATCCTTGTCCATGGCCTTCATATTACCATGTACAATGCTGATCGGAAATTCAGGAAATGCCCGACAGATACTTTCGTAGCCGTCCATCAGATTTTTTAAGTCTAACGTTTCGGATTCTTCAATTAAGGGATAAACCACATAAACTTGCCTTCCTTCCAGAATCTGCTTTCTCATAAACCCAAAAACCTTTAATCTGTCTTTGTCATAGCGATGTACAGTCTGTATGGGTTTTCGCCCTTTGGGCATTTCATCAATAACTGATATATCAAGGTCACCATACAATGTCATAGCCAAGGTCCTGGGAATGGGCGTAGCTGTCATCACCAAGACATGGGGAAAATATTGCTCATTTTTCCCCCAAAGTTTGGCTCTTTGGGCTACCCCAAAACGGTGCTGTTCATCCACTATCGCCAAACCAAGATTTTTGAATTGGACTATATCTTCCAATAGGGCATGGGTTCCGATAATGATATGCAAATCTCCGGAAAGCAACATCTCGTGAATGATTTTACGGATAGACTTTTTTGTTGAACCAGTCAACAAAGCAATTTTCAAGCCCATCAGATCAGCATACTCCTTTAGCCCTTCATGATGCTGATTGGCCAATATCTCTGTCGGTGCCATCAGACAGGTCTGTGCCCCGGAACTGACAGCAATCAGAATACAGATAAAAGCTACCATGGTCTTGCCACTACCCACATCGCCTTGGATCAGACGGTTCATTTGCTTGCCCGATTTCATGTCCCCAAATGCTTCCCTGACCACTCTCTTTTGGGCTTCTGTCAGCTCAAAAGGCAAATGTTTCTTATAAAATTTTGTAAGCAGTTCTGTTTGGTTAAGAATCTGTCCTTTGGATTTTTCTGTTCTGGTGAGTTTGAGTTTCAACAACCTCAGTTGCACAAAGAAAAACTCTTCGAATTTCAGCCTAAATCTTGCCTTTTGAAGTATTTCAGGATTTTCGGGAAAATGGATTTGTTTTAGCGCGATTTGTTTAGAAATGAGGTTAAACCGCTGAATGATATCTAATGGTAATGTTTCCTGTATCTGCGGGTAGGCTACTTGTACCAAACCCTCCATTATCCTTGAAATCCCTTTGGAATCCAAATATTTTGCCCTCAGTTTTTCTGTAGTGGAGTAGACCGGTTGAAAAAAACTTTTTTCCTCCTGCACTTGGGATAGCGGCTCCATTTCAGGGTGTGCAATGCTGAATTTACGGCCGTATTTATTGGGTTTGCCATAAAATACGAATGTGGGTCCGATCAGTAATTTTTTGACTACCCATTGGATTCCTTTGAACCAAGTGAGTTCCATTTCCCCGGTTTCATCATAAATATAGGCTATTAACCGTTTTCTTCTGGCATCGCCTATGGTTTCCACTTTTCGGATCTTGGCAATGACCTGAACATTTTCAAGGTCCTCGTTCAACTCATTGATTTTGTAAAACTTAGTTCGGTCTTCGTATCGGAAAGGATAGTATTGCAGCAATTCCCCATAAGTAAAAATATTCAGCTCCTTATTGAACAAAGCAGCTTTCTGCGGACCCATGCCGCGGAGGTATTCTATTTTGGTATCGAAAAAAGAGGACAAAAGATATAAATAGGACTATTTGGGAGAATATTCCAATGAATGATGTAATAACAATAAATCATCAGCGGAAACAGAAAATTCGGCAATCGTTTCTCCACCTTTATCTGAAAATTCAATCTCAAAATCAACATCAGAGAGTATTTCTACTATAGTGCCAACCTGACCCAGAAGAACTCTGTGGTGTGGCATTTCTCTGAGGATAGCCACCGTGTCCAAAAGTTTAAATTTCTTTTCCATCGCCTTTATTCTTTTTGATATAACAACTCGTCAATCGAGGAAAGTTTTCACCCTCTTTCATAATCCAAGCTGTGCAAACCATAGCCTCTTTTTCAAATATAGCAATTTTGATGTTCACTGAATACCTTGTCCCAAAATGATCTTCTCCTACCAACAAAGCTTGACAAGTTTCATTCAAAATATTTACTTCAGCCGAAATTGCCTGATAAAGAAAAAATTTTAAACAAATTTAAATTATATTTTTCTTTAATTTCATGTTTTTGACC
>CAZLJT010000165.1:1631-8290 GCA_964559905.1 uncultured Aquiflexum sp. | reverse complement strand
TTCTTCCTGAAAAGAATGCGGTAATCGTAACCACCGCCAAAATTCCAAATATGCAGGCAGAGCTCAATCTGATTTGGAAGCATTTGCTGCCCGCCTTTAAAGACTAGGAAATAACCTGCTATTCGGCATTTGAAATGCCGAATCCAGATGAATGGGATTTGTAATCCCAATCGTTTCTTCTAGACGGGGAAACCGGAATTACAAATTCTATTTTATCTGTTCTTGAGATTTGCAATCTCGAGAAGCATCTGCCACTTCAAATTTCCTTCAGATTTTTAAGCTTATATTATTCCAAGTAGTTTTACTCCCATTGAATAAAAGTTTTGCCCATGAAGATATTATTGATAGAGGATAACAGGGAGTTGACCCAAAATATCATTCAATACCTTTCCCTTGCAGGAATTATCTGTGAGGTAGCCGGCAATCTTTTTGATGCACAGGATAAAATTCTGTCCTTTGAATATGATTGTGTCTTGTTGGACCTAATGCTGCCGGATGGTAATGGTCTGAGTTTTCTGGAAATAATAAAAAAATTAAAGATCAGACCCAACGTTCTGATCATTTCTGCCAAAAATTCTTTGGATGACAAAATCAATGGGTTGGACCTTGGAGCCGACGATTATTTACCTAAACCATTTCATTTGTCGGAGCTATTGGCCAGGCTAAAAGCTATATATCGAAGATCCAAGTTTAGTGGTTCGGATGAGATACGTTTCAATGAAATATTGATACAGCTTCAAAATCTACAAGCAAACATCCATGGAAAACCATTGGACCTGACAAAAAAAGAATTCGATCTGTTGGTATTTTTGATCACCAACAAAAACAGGGTTTTGGGGAAAAATGCTATTGCCCAACACTTATGGGGGGATTACACTGATAATCTTTCAAGTTTTGATTTTATCTATCAGCATATTAAAAACCTACGGAAGAAAATATCCGAAGCCGGTGGAAATGATTACCTCACTACTGTATATGGTATTGGATATAAATTTGGAGAACCCCAATCATGAAACTTCTAAACCTGCTTACCTCTGTTTATTTGATCATCATCATGTTGGCACTGCTGATAGGAGGATTTTTCATTTACAGAAAACTGGGTGCTGAAATTAATTTTGAGTTGGGAATGGAGTTGGACCGGCAAATAGAAGCTTATGCAGAAAGAATCCGTCAGGGAATTCCACCTGAAGCCTTGGTCAATGAAAGATTGGAAATCATAGAATTGCCGTATGAAATTGCTGAAGAGGATCTGAGTATCCGGGATACTATAGCCTATCACGACCCATTAAGCAGAGAAGAAAAACAATTGAAAGCAAGCAGGTCATTCAAAATAGAAAACAAGCATTATAGAATTTCCTACTATAACCTTGTAGTTGAAGCGGAAGATATTACGGAAACCGTAGTATATACCATGTTGATTGTATTCTTCATCCAATTGGTATTTTTGGGTTTATTTTTCCGAGCTATTTCCAATTGGATATTGAGACCTTTCCAGCAAACCTTACAAAAAATCCAACAATTCAATTTTCAGACAAACAAACCCTTGCATTTTCAGGAAAGCAAAGTATCCGAGTTCAATCAACTCAATGAATTTTTGGAAAGGATGACTCAAAAATTGCTCAAGGATTACAGGCAGATCAAGGAATTTTCAGAAAACATTTCCCATGAAATCCAAACCCCTGCTGCCGTGGTCAGTGGAAAATTGGAAAATCTGATGAATTTGGAAATGACTGAAGAACAAGCACATTTGATTTACTCTGCCTATCAAAACAACGAACGGATCCATCAGATTGTAAGATCTTTAAGTTTATTGGCCAAACTTGAAAATGAAGAATTTGAACCTCCATCCGAAATTGACATATCCGAAATTCTAATCAAAAACATAGATCTGTTATCGGAACTTATCATTTTAAGTGAATTGAAACTTCAAACAGAAATCAAAGACAAAGTAATGGTGAAAATGCATCCCTTTATAGCCGAAATCATGGTCAATAATTTGTTGGGAAACGCCATCAAACACAATCTTAAAGGAGGTTGGATTAAAATTAAGCTTGATTTTCACCGGATGACTATCGAAAACTCAGGGCCTTCTCTACGACAGGATCCCGGCATATTGATTGAAAGGTTTAAAAAAGAAAGCGATAAACCGGAATCAGTGGGCTTGGGTTTAGCAATTGTAAATCAAATATGTAAAACATATCAATTCAGTTTTGGTTATGCTACTGATAAATGTAAGCATACCACTACAATTGATTTCAAATAGCCAACTTCAAAATTGAATCAGATTGTAAAGGTACTTTTGTAAAGTAAACAATCAAACCGAGTCTAATTCAATGAAACGTTTAAAGTATTTTCTTACCGTTATTTTTCTGATCATCCTGGGCATATCCAACATATTTGGTCAAACCTATCCGGTGAAAGGTACTATTCTGGATTCTGATTCAAAAAAACCGCTGGGTTTTGTTCAAGTTGCACTATTTTCATCGCAGGATCAGGCCAGACCTGTTAGTTTTTCTGATTCTGATGACGACGGGCTTTTTTCTCTTGAAGTCCCCAAAGGAAAATATACATTTAAAGCATTCTTTTTGGGTTACAAAGATTTTGTTATTGAAGAAATTGAAATCAATGGACCAATTGATTTAGGTAAAATCAATTTGGAAGGCGATAGCCAAAATCTCGAAGAGGTAGTGGTACAGACTTCCAAATTACCATTCAGGTCCAGTATGGAAGGAATTACGATAACACCTGAAAATAACTTGGCCAATGTGGGCGGAACTTTGTTGGATATTTTGCGAAATACCCCGTCCATTATTGTATCGGAAGATGGCTCGATTTCCTTAAGAGGAAGTACTGGTACAAATATTTTAATCAATGGTCGAAACTCCTCTTTGACCCAAAATCTTGATCAATTGCCGGCCAGTGCGGTAGAAGAAATCAAAATCATCAATAATCCAAATGCCAGATATGATGCTGAAGCAGAGGGTGGTGTAATTGACATCGTCCTAAAAAAAGGACAGGATCTAGGAACACATGGCGGGTTGGAAGCCACTTATGGCACTAGGAACAGGACAAATCTTGGTGCAAGAATGAACCATAGAAGTGCCAGACTAAACACTTTCGTTGGATATAATTTCCGCGATTGGAAAAATATCGGAAATCGTCGTTCTACCCGTAATCTTTTTGAAGACGAGGAAACTTTGAAACAAAATACAGAAAGCACCAATCGAAATGTCGGTCATAATTTGACTTATGGAGCTGATTATTACTTTGGTAACAATGTACTAAGCTATGAAGGGGTTTACCAGTCCAGTTTGGATAGGCAGATCAATACCCTTTTTGCGGAACTGGAAAGAGGTGGAAATGAACCGGAAGCTTTTGATTATGTCAGGAGAAACAATGAAAGTGAAACAGACACCGGATTGGATAACGCTTTGATTTTTGAACACAACTTTAAAGACAAAGGACATCTATTCAGAGCTACAGCCAGCCACTCCTTTAGAAACCAGTTCAAAACACAGAAAATCGATATTTTCAACAATACTTTGAATCCCATACCTGAAAACCTAACAGGTCAGGAACTTGCGTACATTGATGAAATCAGAAATATCTCAGTCATACAGGCAGATTATATCAAGCCACTGGAATTTGGGAAGTTTGAGACCGGTGTGAAATCGATCCTCAGAAAATTCGACAACGATTACCAGTATTTCAGATTTAATGAAGCAGAGAATGAATTTGTTGAAGATGAACTTATCAGCAACAGATTTATATATGAAGATCAGATTTATGCAGGATATGCTTTGATTTCGGTTGCAAAATCCAAATTCGAATATTCACTTGGTTTGCGCGGAGAAATGACTGTAGTGGATACCTATCTTCAAAATACCAGTGATCGAAATCAGCAAAACTATTTCAATCTTTTTCCAAGTGTGCAAGGCCTTTACAATATGACTGAAAAACATTCTCTTAAGTTCAGTTACAGCAGGAGGATTGACAGGCCAACAGCTTGGAGGCTAAATCCTTTTCCGGATATTACCGATAGTCTGAATGTCCGTAGAGGAAATCCAAACTTGCAGCCTGAGATGATCAACTCATTTGAATTGGGCCACATGGCAAACTTTGAAAAAGCAAGCTTGACCTCCAATCTTTTCTATAGAAAAGTCAATGGCCAACTTGATTTTATTACCATAGTGGAAGATGGCATATCCTACTCCCAACCGGAAAATCTCCTGTCTGCCGAATCCTATGGTTTGGAATTAATTGGGACGGGCGAGGTAAGTAAATGGTATTCCATCAATGGAGGGCTCACCCTGTTCAGAATATCGGTTGATGGATCCAATATCGGAGAGGAATTCACCAATTCAGGTTTTGCTTGGAATGTTAAGGTAACACAGGATTTTAAATTGCCTTTTGGATTTAATTTTCAATTGGCTGGAAATTACGAATCACCCGAAATAGAGGCTCAAGGACGTGATTTAGCACAATATTTTATTGATGGAACACTTCAAAAAAGCCTTTTAAATAACAAAGGCAGTCTGGCTTTGAGTGTACGGGATATATTTGATACCAGGAGATTTGCAGGCTTTGCTCGGACCAATTCATTTTCCCAGGATTTTTATTCCAAACAGGAAACGAGAATAGTTCTTTTGTCAGCGAGGTTCAATTTCTAGTGTACAGATTTATTCCATTAAAGCTTTGATATCTCAAGCTCATACTTCTGAATATACAGTTGTTTTCCGAATTCCAAGTTCTCAGATTCTTCCACCATGATAAATCCATACTTTTTTTAAAAATGTACTGCTGACCCCAAGTCATTGGTTGTCAATAGAAAGTAATGTATAAAATTCACCTCAGGTTCAATGAAACCTAAAGGTTTTTATGGAGACATTTATTTATTGAAAATCATTACCAAAATTATTTAAAATAAAATTCTACATCACCTTTTGATAATAATTCAATTTAATCATTACTTTTGAGCCTCGATTGAAAAAACGGGGTGTAGCGTAGCCCGGTATCGCGTCCCAATGAAGATCGGGAAGGTCGAAAAACCTGAACTACAATAGCTCCATGGATTGCTTAGAGGACTGGTTCCTGGAATAGAATTGAATACAAACGGGGTGTAGCGTAGCCCGGTATCGCGCCTGCTTTGGGAGCAGGAGGTCGTAGGTTCGAATCCTGCCACCCCGACATCTATTTTGAATACCCATTCACAATTAAGAGACTAAGTTTCGTTGTTTCAAAAGATTCGGTTGATGAAAATGGTTTCATATTATTAAAATTCAAAGAGGTCAACTGGCCTCTTTTTTACTTTTAACTTTTTTGACCAGCAATTTCCAAAAGTTTTCACGCTTTTCATTCACGTGGTTATTATCTCCTAAAATAAAACCGTATGGAGCCAAAGCAGGAATTCTTTCAAAAGTTATTTTTAATATACCTACCATAGGAATAAACAAAATCATTCCTGAGACACCCCAAATATAAGCCCCGATCAAAATGGCCAATATAACTGCAAAAGCATTGACCCTAACTTTGGCACCTACTACAAACGGTGTGATAAGATTGTTTTCAATAAGCTGAATCAGCCAAAGCAAAAACAGAGTAGCCAAAGGGTAAAAAATAGTATCCGTTGTCAAAAGCACATATAAAACCACTAATAATGAACTGAATATCACTCCTACATAGGGAATCAAATTCATCACAGCAATAAAAACAGCGAAAAGCATAAAATATTTGATTCCCAATAAATAAAATGCAAAACCACTGATCAGACTTACAATCCCTGTTACCATGAGCATCCCCAATAAATAAGACTGTATCACTGAACCCGATTCTTTGATCCAATGTAAGATTGATGTATTCCCATCCTTTGATCTTCTTTTTAAAAATTCCATGAAAAAATCCTTGTAAAACAGCATTAGGAAAATAAACAAAGGAATCACCCCTAACAATACCAAGGACCTTCCCGTTTCAAAAATTGCCGATTCCACATTTTGTTTTTTTAAAAAGTCGGCTGTTGAAAGAAATCCGTTTGTTCCAAGTCCAAAATAATTTTTAAATTCCCCTAAGTATATATTCATTTTGGTTTCAAATGCCAATTTAATTTCGGGAATATCTGAGATAAGGCCCAAAACCTGATCGGTCAGAAAATATAAAACCGTTATTACCAAAGAGGTGACCAAAATAAGTGTCAGAGCAATTGCCAATCCTCTGGGAAATCTTCTTTCCTCCAACCAATTAGAAATTGGATAAAGCGCAAATGAAAAAAAAACTCCCCAAACCAATGGAATGATGATCACAGAACCCATTTTAAGTATCAAAACAGCCAACACAAAAATTATCATTGAATAAGCTGTTTTTTGGATTCGGTTTAAAGATGTTAACATGGATGATTTTTTTTATTTCAATTTAATAAGGGAATTTCAATTTTCCATTTAGAAAACTTTTTATCTGTATTGATATTCCCTAACATCTGGATTCCCATTTTTAACAATTGTTTTTCTTTCCGCAAAATCATATGCTAATCAAAACAAATATCTACCATTTAACAATATTGGAACGGGTCACATTCCTATTTGAATATCTTTGCAGATCGTGTTTTTCACAAAAAGAATAATTCTATGAAGAAAAAATATTTGTTGATTTTTGCTTTTGCGGCTGTA
>CAZLJT010000165.1:0-1621 GCA_964559905.1 uncultured Aquiflexum sp. | reverse complement strand
GGTTAATGCGCAAACATTGACAGGGTTCACAAAAGATTCCGGACCAAAACAATTGGAACTTGAAAGTGAGTTTAAAAATACCGTAGATTTCGGCAGGTTCAAAACCCATTTGACGGCAATAACTTCAGTTCCACATGTCGCGGGTTCGGTAGCTAATGAAAAAGTCAAGGATTATATGGTAGAATCGATGAAAGCTGCGGGTTGGGATGTAGCCGTTTATCCCTATGATCTTTACATGTCCAAAGAACCGGGGGAATCACTGATCGAATTGGTCACTCCCATTCGTCAACCTTTAAACCAACAGGAATATATCTTAAAAGAAGATCCTTTTTCTTCCCACCCTGATCTTTGGAAAGGCTGGAATGCCTATTCCGGTAGTGGTGATGTGACCGCGGAGGTGGTATATGCCAATTATGGGACCAAAGCTGATTTCGAGAAACTGATAGAATTGGGAGTAGATATCAAAGGAAAAATAGTCTTGGCAAGATACGGTGGGAATTTCAGGGGATACAAAGCGAAATTTGCTGAGCAGTACGGCGCGGCCGGACTTTTGATCTTTACTGATCCTGGAGATTCAGGTTACGCCCGAGGTCTTGTTTATCCAAATGGCACATCTTTTAGCGAAAGTTCTATTCAAAGAGGTTCTTTGTTGACAGTCGATTGGACTGGAGATCCCCTTACTCCTTTTGAACCTGCGCTTCCTTTGGATGGGAAAACCAAAATTAAAAGACTAAGCCCCGATGAAGTGGGTCTGCATACCATCCCCGTCACTCCTATTTCTTATGGTTCAGCAAAAGAAATTCTGGGAAAAATGGAAGGCAAACCGGTTCCTACAGGGTGGCAGGGCGGTCTTCCTTTTACTTACAGGCTTGAAGGTGGCAAAGACCTCACGGTAAGATTAATGGTAAAACAGGAAAAAGGATATGTCCGTGCAAATAATGTAATAGGTACTTTAAAGGGAGAGACACATCCTGATGAATGGATCATTTTAGGTTGTCATTATGATGCATGGAGTTTTGGATCAACAGATCCCAATTCGGGAACAGCAATGTTGCTCAGCCTTGCAGAGACTCTTGGTAAAATGGCCAAAGATGGAAAAAAACCTGCAAGATCTATTTTAATAGCACATTGGGATGCAGAGGAACATGGTGTGATTGGTTCCACGGAATGGGTCGAACAGTTTAGAAATGAATTGGGGGCCAAAGCAGTTGCTTATATTAATTTGGATGCAGCAGTTGGTGGAAGAAATTTTGGAACTTCCTCTTCTCCAACATTGAAAAGATCCATCATGGATGCCGCTAAAGAAGTCACCTATCCTGATTCAGCCAAAACTGTTTATGATGTTTGGGCAAAAGGTAATGAAGAACCAAGCATTGGTAATTTGGGAGGCGGCTCAGACCACATAGCCTTCTACATGCATGTTGGGGTTCCCTCAATGAGTGGTGGATCTGGTGGTCCTACCTTGTACCATACCAATTATGATAACCTAACCTATTATGAGAAATTTGCTGATCCGACCTTCAAAATGGGCGGGACAGTAGAACAAGTGATCGGGATATTGAGTCTAAGATTGGCAAATGCTGAAATCATACCTTATCATGTAGGTCGGTATGCACAGGAC
>CAZLJT010000164.1:0-8316 GCA_964559905.1 uncultured Aquiflexum sp. | reverse complement strand
AGGGCAGGAACTGCGGCCGCGCGGCCTCGCCGACGACGCGGATCTGCTCGCTGTAGGGGCCCACGAAGCTGGTCACCAGCACGGTGACGACGGGGTCGCGCACGTACTTGCCCAGCACCTGCTCGACCTCGCGCGCCACCTCCACCGGCGTCTTGCCCTGGACCAGGATCTCGTCGACCAGCGGCGCGGCGATCTTGCCGTCGGGGCGCACCGGCACCGACATCGACAGCTCGGGGTTGCGCCAGACCAGCACGTTGAGGTTGTCGCCCGGGCCGATGATGTAGGAGTAGTCGTCCACGGCCGACTTCGCCGGCGCCGCCGGCAGGCTGGCGGGCGCGGCGCAACCGGCGGCGATGGCCACGGCGCAGCCGGCGGCCGTCCAGGCCAGCAGGGTTCTCAGCAGCGGAATGATTCGCGTCATGGGGTCGACTCCAGGCAAGGTCAGGCAGGAATGCCGCGGCACGCCTGCAACAGGATTGAATGCTCGCACAAGTCCGGCGGCGGTTGCCGCGCCCGCACGCGCACGCCGGAGGCCAAGGGCGCACTATGCACGATGCTTCGCGGCCACAATCCGCAGATGAGCAGCGTCTACACCCCCGGGACCGTGGCCGACGTCCGCGAAGTGGTGCGCCAGGCCCGTGCCGCCGGGCGCCGACTGCGCGTGGTCAGCACCGACCGCAACTGGGGCTATCGGTTTCCAGGCCCGCCGCCCGACGGTGCCGACCTCCTGCACCTGGGCCGGCTGAACCGGGTGCGCAACGCGGACGCGATCTCGCCTTCGAACCCGGTCGCGCTGATCGAGGCCGGCGTGACCCAGGGCCAGCTGCACGACCTGATCACCGAGCGCGGCTGGCCGCTGTTCCTGAACGTGACCGGCTCGGCGCGCGACACCAGCATCATCGGCAACGCGATGGACGCCGGCATCGGCTACTTCGGCAGCCGGCGCGACGAGCTCTACGGCCTGGAGGTGGTGCTGCCCGACGGCGGAGTCCTGCACACCGGGCTGCGCCGGCTGGGCGACGACAGCCCGGTGGCGCTGCTGAGCCGGCACGGGGTGGGGCCGTCGCTGGACGGGCTGTTCTTCCAGCCCTACGGACAGGAACAGGACGTGCCGGCGGTGGTGACCAGCGCCTGCCTGCCGCTGCGGCACAGGCCGCCGCTGCAGGCCAGCCTGACGCTGTCGCTGCTGCGCGGCGCCAAGCTGCCCGACTTCATCGATCGGCTGGCGCTGCTGCGCCGGCGCGAGCTGGTGACCTCTGTGATGCACGTGGGCAACCGCGCGCGCAGCACGTCCACGCTGGCACCCGGCCTGCGCCGGCGCCTGCAGGCCCTGGGCACGCCGGCAGACCGGCTGGACGCCGAGGTGCAGACCACGCTGGCCTGGCTGACCCCTTCGGCCTGGTCGGCCGTGGCCGGCATCGGCGGCTCGGCCGGGCAGGTGCGCGAGACCGCGCGCGAGGTGGTGCGGGTGATGGCCGGCGTGGCCCGCACCGCGCTGATGACCGACGCCCGGCTCGACGGCGCCGCGCGCTGGCTGGCGGCACCGGCGCGGCTGCTGCCGCGTGCCCGCCGCGCGCTGGCCCTGGTGGAGACCATCCGCCCGCTGCACGGCCTGGCCAAGGGCGTGCCCAGCGACGCTCCGGTGCAGTCGCTGCTGGACGACCGGGCACCGGGCCGGACGCCGTGCGTCCCGGACGTCGATGCCACCGACATCGGCATCGTCTACGTCAGCCCCATCCTGCCGCTCGAGGGCCAGGCGGCTGCTGTTGGCGTGCAGGCGCTGCTGGAGGTGATCGAGCGCCACGGCTTCACCCCCTACATGACGCTGAACGTCGTGTCCGGGCAGGAACTGGTGGCGATCACCAACCTGCTGTTCGACCGCAGCAACCCTGACCAGACCGCGCGGGCGCTGGACTGCCTGGCCGCCTGCCACGCCACGATCGAGGCGCGCGGCCTGGAGGTCTACCGCTGCCACCAGGCCATGGTCTCACAATTGGTTTCCCGGCACCCTGGGCACTGGCAACGCATTCGAAGCATCACAAATGAGTTGGCGGCAGTGTCGGAATACTTGACACTGGCCACGGCGGGCAGGGCTTGAGATGGCGGGCGGCACCCGCGACTCTCTGACAAGCCTGACGTTGGAAGTTCCCATGCCCTGGACGTACGCATGCGAAAGGTGCCGCCATGCATGGCGGTACCCTGTGCGGTGCCAGCATGCGCGGCGTCGAGCGCTAACGGGTGCCGGCGCACGACAGGCGCGGCGCGGTCGATGGCGGCCTGCACCGTAGCCAGGCCGCCGAGACGCGGCACGGCGCAGACCTTGCCGGGCAGGCACCTTCACCTCGAAGACGCGCGGCGTACCGGACGCCAGCGCTCGCCGCGCCGCGTCGACAACGCACCGAGTCGACAATGGCCAGGGCGTCGGCCGCCGGCGATCCGGCGGCCGCCAGACTCCCCGCGTGCACCAGGCCCGATCCGCATCGTCGCGTCTGGCCGGATCCAAGCGTCGGACTGGGCCCGTCACCGACCTTCGCGGTGTCGGGTTTCTTTACACCGGCCTTGGGACCACCGGCAACGATCTCGCTAAGTCGTTGATTCTTATGGGGTAGATGGTTGTGGCATGGTTGTTGCTAACACCCGTGTGACTGCGAGTGGCGCAGGCAAACCGAGTCAGCACTGCCTCGGTCAGGTAGAGCTAACGTGGACAGGAGAAATCAAGTGAAGCAACTTAGGCATACATTGACGCCCCTCGCGGTGGGCATTGCACTTCTGGCGGGTCACGGCTTGGCAAGCGCCGGGGCCATCGGGACTGCGTACCTCGCGATCACAGACCTGTTGTTCAAGAAGGATGCCACGACCGCCATCCAGCTGGGCACAGACATCAACCCAATTGACTCAGGGATCACGAACAGCGGCGATACGAACGCAACGTTGAATGGGGTGTCTGACCCGCAGACTGGCTTCGCAGGCGCCGGTGGTTCCTTCGACGTGGGTGGGCCCGGGTTTTCCTGCGTAGGGGCTTGCACCTACGTCAACAACAGTTTCACCCGCCTGGCGGCCGGCGCGGATGTTCCCGGTGGAAGTTACGCACTTGGCGATGTCTTCTTGAGCGGTTCGTCAATCGACATCCCGGGTTTGGGCGCCAGCGGCGCCAACGCGCGGGTGCTCGCCGAGTCCGCAACGATTCCGTTTGCCGAGGGTAGTTCGACGGGAAATAACCTGCAACTGAATGCAGCGTTCAGCTTTGTAGCAACGAGCAACTTTGATCTGTTCGTCAGTGGCGGCTTCGATACATTCCTGCGCGCGGCCTTGATCGGTGGTGTGACGGGCGTGGATGCCGACGCGAACATCGACTGGACTTTCACCATCGACAATCTGGACAACAATGACACGTTCAGTTGGAGTATCGATGAAGCCAGAGACGCAGTGACGAATGCCAAGGTTCGTAAAACCAGAGCCACGAACGTCCTTGGTTCGGATCTCTCCACAGCGCAGAGTGGAAACTTCGCATTTAGCACCGTAGGCGAAGGGACAGGTTCGACGTTCTTCCTTGCTAACAACCGGTACCAGCTCTCTGTCTCGCACATCGCCGAAGCGAACTCGCGAGCCGTTCCCGAGCCTGCCTCCGTCGCATTGGTCGGTCTCGCGCTACTCGGGTTGGGCGCTTCCAGGATGCGCAAGCGGGCTTGACCACCCCTTTCGTGCGATTTGAAACGGGAGCCTAGGGCTCCCGTTTCTGTTTTCTGACGATGACGCGCCCGTCTCTGCCGGTCAGGCCAGGGAATATGCGCGAGGTCATCGATCTCCGTCGAGGGTATTCGGCGCAGCCGAATCGGGCACCACTCCCGAAAGCGCAGAAGAATCCTGACTCGTCACTCCGCGTTGCAGGGTTGCTGGGCCTGCAGGACGACCGTTCCACATATGCCGGTTTTCGGCGCCTGTGGGTCGCACGAATGGCCGACGGATTCCCCTTTGGGCCCGAGTGGGCGGGGTTTCGAAACTGCACGGCGTTCGCACAGGACCTTCCACGAGACCCAGCGATGGCTGAATGATCGGCCACTTGGCGTCGCGCGACATGACCAACGTCTTGGCAAACCCGAGGTTTCCTCACGCGCGACGCCGAGCCCGGAGTTCCCTCGCCCAGCCCATGTCGTGTCGAGATCGTCGATCACGTTAGGCAGGAGAAGCACCTCGCTCAGCGCTCGCGCCGGATGATCTGGCCCAGAAGGTCATCCGGCCCGAATCCGAAGTAGCGCCGGTTGAGGATGGCGCCGCGCCGGTAATCCCCGTTCGACATCAGCAAGGCATGCAGGGCGGGCAGGTTGTAGTAAGGGACGGCAGGGAACAGATGGTGGTCCAGATGGTAGTTGATGCCCAAGGGCGCGACCGTCTGTCGCTCTAGCCATGTGCCGTCGCTGTGGCGCGAGGCGTCGAGTTCAGACCGGTTGGGTATCGCCAGGTGTTCGGCGATCGTCCGCACACGCACCAGCAGCGGCGTCACCGCCAGCAGTGGCACGAGCCACAGCGCGAGCAGCTTCCAGCCGACGGGCGTGAAGAGCACACCCGCTGCAACGGCAAGGTGGAAGACATAGATCCTGATGCGCTCCCCGCTCCCCAGGGCCGGCGTACCGGATGGCAACGCCTTGACGGAGAAGTGGTTGATCCAGGGTGACCAACGGTACATGACTGCACCCCAACGGCGCCCATTCACCTGCGTGATGTCGCGCAGGGCGACGGCCAGAGCAGCCTTCGGGCGCTTCGGCCAGTGCCACTCGGCGTCCTTCTCGAAGTCCACCCAGTACGGGTCGCGATCGGTGTTGAGGTACCTATGGTGGAGCAGGTGCTCGTGGCGGTACCGGTTCGTCGTCATGCCCAGCGGTAGGGCGCACAAGAAGTCGCACACGGCGTCGTTCCAGGCCCGGCTTGGCAACAACCTGTAATGGGTGCCGTCATGCATGAGGATGCCGAGGGCGTGCTGCCGTGTCGCAATCACCAGCGCGGCGATGGCGTATCCCAGGACATGGCCCCACCAAAGCGCCCACGCTGCCGCGACGCCGATCACGATCCACTGGGCCCCGAGGTCCCAGACAAACCTCAGCGCCCGCAGCTCAGTGAGCGGTAGAACCTGCTGCATGAGCCCCTTGCGCGCCGAGAGCAGGCTGTCGGTCTCGCTGGTACCTACCGTATCGGCGACCGGTTCACGTGCGCGGTCCTGTTCGAGTGCGACTTCCATGACCCTTCCTTGATCCAGACGGCTGTCGATGTTACGCCCGATGCCTGCGAGCAACATGACCGATTAGGCAGCAATCAGGCCCCATCTCTTCAAGTGTTGAAGCCAGATTGGTGCTTCCTGCCACTGCGACAGAGGTTCACAGGCAGCCCCCCCCAACCCACCCCGGCACCCCGGATCCGCCAGTGCCCGGCTGGCGACGGTACGCTGAGCCAGCGCTGACGCGGGTGTCCCCAGTCTCTGGCACACACCGGGGGGGGTGATACGAGACTCAGGGCGTTCGCTGCCGGATCCCCAGGGTCAGGCTTTCACATGAATGGGCGCTTGGCACTCCGTACCTCGTCCGGGTCCGGCGCAACCCGACGCCGATCGCTCGAACCGGGCGGCTCCGGCGTGCCGGATTGCCGGTTCACGGGCACTGCTGCCGTTCACGGGCCTGCCTTTGAAGGCACAGTAGGTAGCGTTGGACAAGCGGAGCACCCTTCCCGGGCCGCAGGTCCGGCGCACCGGGAACGCCGTCACGACCTACCCCGCAAGCCGGGGGTTGCCTCCGGATGGAACAAGTTCTTACAGTGGGTCGACCTCAGGGAACCGGCTGACCGTCCGGTGGGGGGTGGTGTGTCGCGAGGTTTGCGCGTTCGTCGCTTGTCAGCATCGTCATTCGAGTGCCCTTGCCGGCCGAGCCGGACAGGATGCAAGGAAAGCCAGCCCATCCACTGCCAAGCACCTTCCTGCACAGGCCCCGAGGGGCAGCGGTCAGGGTGTCACCCAAGAACAAAGCGATGATCCGCATCTTCAACCACTACATGCACCGCCAGACCCTGATGAGGATGCTGTCCGACCTGGGCTTCATCGTCGTCGCGATGATCCTGGTGTTCGTGACCCAGGTCGGCAGCCTCGACGCGATGCTGCCGATGGCCGGGCCGCAGGTGGTGTCTCTGGCCGCGGGCATGTGCCTGATCAACTCCGCCTCGGGCCTGTACCAGAAGGCGCCCGCCTTCACCATCAACCAGGCCATCGCCCGCGCCGCGATCGCGCTGATGCTGGCGCTGCCGCTGACCTGGGTGATCTTCGGCCTGCTGCCGGCCGACCTGGCCGACCGGCGCGCGGTGCAGCTGGCGGCGATGGTGGGGGTGGCCGCGGTCATCCTGCGCCGCGTGGTGGCCACGCACTGGGCCGGCAGCCACCAGGGCAAGACGCGCATCCTGGTGCTGGGGGCCGGCCGGGCCGCGCAGCTGGTGACGAACGCGCTGCGCGAGAACGACCCCAACGTGCAGGTCGTCGGCTACTACCCCAGCCCCAACGAGAGCGACTGCGCGGTCGACGCGACGATGGTGCTGCCGGCAACGCGGTCGCTCAGCGCCACCGCGCAGGAACTGGGCGTCGACGAGATCGTCGTCGCGCTCACCGAGCGGCGCTCGGGCAGCATGCCGCTGCGCGACCTGCTGGACTGCAAGCTGCTGGGCGTCAAGGTCTTCGACGTCAACACCCACTTCGAGAAGACGCTGGGCCAGATCCGCATCGGCTTCGCCAACGCCGGCTGGATGGTCTTCGGCGACGGCTTCAACCAGGGCCTGGCGCGCACCATCGTCAAGCGGCTGTTCGACCTGCTGTCGGCGGCGGTGCTGCTGGTGGTGTCGGCGCCGATCATGCTGCTCGCGGCCATCGCGATCAAGCTCGACAGCCGCGGCCCGGTGTTCTACCGCCAGGAGCGCGTGGGCCTCAACGGCCGGCCGTTCATGGTGACCAAGTTCCGCAGCATGCGCCAGGACGCCGAGAAGGACGGCACCCCGCGCTGGGCCTCGGTGCAGGACGACCGGGTCACGAAGGTCGGCCACTTCATGCGCCGCACGCGCATCGACGAACTGCCGCAGCTGTGGAACGTGCTCAACGGCGAGATGAGCATGGTGGGCCCGCGCCCCGAGCGCCCGTTCTTCGTCGAGCAACTGACCGAACAGATCCCGTTCTTCGCGGTCCGGCAGTCGGTCAAGCCGGGCGTGACCGGCTGGGCGCAGGTGCGCTACCAGTACGGTGCCACGGTCGAGGACTCGATCGAGAAGCTGCAGTACGACCTGTACTACGTCAAGAACCACACCCTGTTCCTGGATGTCGTGATCCTCTTCGAGACGGTCGCGGTGGTCCTGACCGGCAAGGGCGCCCGCTGACGGGCGGCGCCCCGGCCGCAGCGCCGTCGGGCGCTGGCGGTGCGCGCTGCGCTGTGGTCTGATCCGCGCCATGCTCGAAGACGCCCCCAAGCTGGCCCTGCTGGGCTTCGCGGCGGCCCTGCTGGTCTACGGTGCGCTGGGCGTGCGGCTGGCCATCGTGGGTTATGCGCGCGCCGACGCCGGCCGCGCCGCACGCGCCTTCCTGCTGGCCATTGCCTGCTCGGCCGCCTGGGGCGCGGCCGGCACCGCCGCCGCGCTCGCACCCGCGGGCTGGGGCCCGGCGCTGCTGCCGCTGGCCGACCTGGCGCGCTACGCCGCCTGGTACGTCTTCCTGCTCGTGCTGCTGCGCCCGGCGTTGCAGGACGCGCCCGGCGCCGACACCCGGCTGCTGCGCCCGGTGGCCGTGGCGCTGGTGGCGGCGGGAGCCGTCGCGGTGGGGCTGGGCGCGTTCTCCGACCAGGAATCGCTGCAACGCTGGACGCTGTTCGCGTCGCTGGCGCAGCCGGTGTTCGGGCTCGTGCTGGTCGAGCAGCTGTTCCGCAACATCGAGCGCGACGGCCGCTGGGGCGCCAAGCCGCTGTGCCTGGGGCTGGCGGGGCTGTTCGCCTTCGACATCTACATCTACTCGCAGGCGGTGCTGTTCGGCAGCTTCGACGACGACGCCTTCGCCGTGCGGGCCGGCATCCATGCACTGGCGGTGCCGCTGCTGTTCCTGTCGGCACGACGACAGTCCGAGTGGCGGGCGCGGCTGCAGGTGTCGCACGGCGCGGCCTTCTTCTCGGCCACGCTGCTGCTGGCGGGGGCCTACCTGCTGTTCGTCTCGGGCATCGGCTACTACGTGCGCTTCTTCGGCGGCAGCTGGGGGCGCGCGTTGCAGCTGGCGCTGCTGTTCAGCGCGCTCGTGTTCCTGGGCATGCTGGT
>CAZLJT010000163.1:0-8397 GCA_964559905.1 uncultured Aquiflexum sp. | reverse complement strand
TGCCCTGACTTTGTTACAAAATTTTATAAAAATTGCCCTGACTTTGTGACATATTGGAATCTAATACCACTTCTTTAAGCCCTATTTTTGCACTATACATTTCGACCTGCTTGCAGACAAATTGTCAATCAACAGCAGTCTGAAGACTGCAAACAAAAATGGTCCAAGTCAAAGACTTGAACCATCCTTTATCCTTCCTCCCTCAGCCTTTACTTCAGCTTCTTATACTTAATCCGCTTAGGGGTCACATCTCCCAATCTCTTCTTCTTATTCTCCTCATAGTCAGAGAAGTTACCTTCAAACCAATACACTTGGGAATCTCCTTCAAATGCAAGAATATGGGTACAGATCCTGTCCAGGAACCATCTGTCGTGGGAAATGATGACTGCGCAACCACCAAAGTTTTCTAAAGCTTCTTCCAAAGCCCTCAGCGTATTCACATCCAAATCATTGGTAGGTTCATCGAGTAGCAGGAGATTTCCTCCTTCTTTCAGGGTCATGGCCAAATGGACTCGGTTCCTTTCCCCACCTGAAAGTATACCTACTTTCTTTTCCTGATCCGAGCCTGTAAAATTGAATTTCCCCACATAAGCTCGGGAATTCATTTCTTTGTTACCCAGCTTCATGATCTCATTACCACCGGAAATGGATTCATAGACTGTTTTATTTGGATCTAGATTATCATGCTCTTGATCTACATAAGCAAGTTTTACGGTCTCCCCAACTTCAAAATGCCCGGCATCTGGTTTTTCCCTTCCTGTTATCAATTTGAACAAGGTTGATTTTCCCGCTCCGTTTGGTCCGATAATCCCTACAATCCCACCTTGGGGAAGACTAAAAGAAAGGTCTTCAAATAATAATTTATCTCCATAAGCTTTGGAAACTCCATTTGCTTCAATCACTTTGGCTCCAAGTCTTGGTCCCGGTGGAATATATAATTCCAGTTTGGCCTCTTTTTCTTTCCCTTCTTCACTGATCAACTTATCATAAGCGCTCAGTCTTGCTTTACCTTTTGCCTGACGGGCTTTGGGTGTCATTCTGATCCACTCCAATTCACGCTCCAAAGTTTTCTGACGCTTGGACTCAGTTTTTTCTTCCTGTTTCAGTCTATTCTGCTTTTGGTCCAACCATGAAGAATAATTTCCCTTCCAGGGAATTCCCTCTCCCCTATCCAATTCGAGAATCCAACCGGCTACATTATCCAAGAAATAACGGTCGTGGGTCACTGCTATTACAGTCCCTTTGTATTGCTGAAGGTGTTGCTCCAACCAAAGTACTGATTCAGCATCCAAGTGGTTGGTAGGTTCATCCAATAGCAGCACATCAGGTTCCTGAAGCAGTAATCTACATAAGGCTACTCTTCTTTTTTCGCCTCCTGAAAGATTTCCTACATTGGCTTCACTTGGCGGCAATCGGAGCGCATCCATAGCTTTTTCGAGCATCAAGTCTAATTCCCAAGCATTTGCTGCATCGAGTTTTTCCTGCACCTCTCCCTGTTTGGTGATCAACTTATCCATGGCATCTGGGTCATCCATTAAGGCAGGATCCATGAATTTTTCATTTATTTCTTCAAATTCTTTCAAAAGGGCAACCGTTTCGGAAACTGCTTCTTCGACAATCTCTTTTACTGTTTTGGTGGGATCCAATTTAGGTTCTTGTTCCAACATGCCTACAGAATATCCCGGTGACCAAACCACTTCGCCCAAAAACTCTTTGTCCACTCCGGCAATGATCTTTAGGAGCGAACTTTTTCCTGACCCATTGAGACCAAGAACACCTATTTTGGCTCCATAAAAAAATGAGAGGTAAATATCTTTCAGAACTTTCTTCTGCGGCGGGTATATTTTGGACACCCCTGCCATAGAAAATATAATTTTTTCAGCACTCATAGCGTTTGTTTTGATGGATTTTATTGGATTTAGGACAAAGATGGCAAAAAAAGGTCTTTCTTAGGATAAATGCTTTTGAATTAATTAATTTGCAAAAAAGTAAAGGGGACTACCACACACCAACCTATTAAATCGAAATGGAGCATCCATACGGGTACATTAAAGATAACAAGGTTTATCTCAAGGGATTTTTGAATCAGCCTGACAGGGTGATTGGAGAAGTAAAAGAAGACGAATCATCCACTCTCAAATATTTTGAGGATAGATTTGCAACGCTTGAAAAAAAAATTGAAGCGTTAAAGAAAGATATTGATGAAAATCAGAATAAAGGTTCTTTCCTAATGAAATTGATTCACCTCAAAGACTCTTTATTGGAATATGATGCTTTAGGGGATTTTGTACCCTTGATTGAAGACCTTGGCAAAATCCAGGTTTTATTGGAAGACATAATTCAAAAAAACAGAGAACGAAATCTTGAAATCAAAAGAGGATTGATTCTTGAGGCAGAAACACTTAAGAATGATACTGATTGGAAAAACACAGCAGAGGAATTAAAAACCCTTAAAATGAAGTGGATCAAAACAGGTCCTGTTGATAAGGAATTCGAAGAAGAAGTTGAAACAGCATTCAACACTGCCGTTGATACATTTTTTGGGAACAGAAAACAGTTTTTTGAAGACTTAGCAATTCAGGCGGATCAAAATATCAAAATTTATGAAAAGCTAGTCATCGAGGCCCGGCAAGCCTTTGATAACCCTGATGCAAAAAAAGCCTTCGAAATTTCAAAGAGAATCCAAAAAGAATGGAAAGCTGCAGGAAAAGTCCCTGCAGAAAAACGACAGCCATTATGGGATGAGTTTTCAAAATTAAACAATAGAATCTTCAGTAGGTTTAGACGGACAATGGAAACAGGTCCACAAATGAAACCATGGGAACTGCTAAAAAAGATGGAAACGATGACGGAAGAAATGAAAAAATTGGCAAAAGCTGAAACAAATCCCGATGTCATTTCGTCTGCCAAAAGACTCCAAGCTGAATGGAAAAAATTACCTCAAAGAAAACCTAAAGAAGCCAATTTAATCAATCGCTCTTTTATGTTCTTTTCTGAAGTGGTATTTGAAAAGTTATTTCTCGAAAGACTGGCTAATTCAAAATATGCTGACTTTCAGGAAAAGGATATCCTCGAACAGAAAAAAATCAAGTCAGCTATTCTTAAAGACCTGATATATAGAGATGAAAGTGAATTGGCTACTGTTAAGGAGAATGCTGAGAATTTCAAATCCAATGAGCCTGATTTTGAAATCATGATGAGAAAAAAAATCGGCGCATTCAAACGAAAGGTGGATGTAAAAACACATATCCTAAAAGAACTTTCAAATAAATATTAGCATACCAGTTGAAAAATTAAAACAATTTCTATTTTTGCAAGCCGTTAAGGCGGAAAACAAAATTAAATCTGAAACTATGTATTGGACATTAGAACTGGCATCTTATTTAGAAGATGCGCCATGGCCCGCTACCAAAGACGAATTGATTGATTATGCAATACGTTCTGGAGCGCCTTTGGAAGTTGTAGAGAACCTCCAAGAATTAGAGGATGACGGCGAGCCTTACGAAAACATTGAGGAAATCTGGCCTGACTACCCTACAAAAGACGACTTCTTCTTCAACGAAGACGAATATTAAAAGCCCTGGACTGGGCTTTTTCTATATTCCGAGGACAGATTTTAACTTTGGGAACCCTGTTTTGCTGACAGGTATTTTTTCTCCTCCTCTTAATTTGATCACATACCCTTCCTTGTCGTAAGGTTCAAGCTTGTGGATCTCATTAATTTTAACAATATAGGATCTATGGACCCTGACAAATTGGCTAGGATCCAAGGTTCTTTCAAAAAAAGATAAGGTCTTGTTTTTTAAAAATTTCCCCTCAGAAGTGTACATATTTACGTAATCATCATTGGCTTCCATATATTTGATTTCATTTACAGAAATAATTTTAATTTCATTTTTGACTTTCAGCACTACCCTATTAGTAGTATCCGAAGTAATATTATCGCCAGTTTTTGTCAGATCAATTACTCCTGTCGATTGCCCAAACTGCAAAAACTTTTGAATTGCCTTTTCGAATCGGGACTTTGAAAAAGGCTTAAGAAGGTAATCTATTGCATGGGTGTCAAATGCTTTCATGGCATATTCATCATATGCTGTAGTAAATATCACAGCAGGAGGTTTTTCAACCAATTCCAATAATTCGAACCCATTGAGCTTGGGCATCTGAACATCCAAAAAAACCAAATCCGGTTGCTTTTCATGAATAGCCTTCAGTCCTTCAAACCCATTGTGACAGATTCCTTGAACTTCAAACTGAGGAAAATCCAGTAGATACTCCTTGACAAGTTCGGTAGCCAAAGGCTCGTCATCTATGATCAGTACTTTCAACATAAAGCTGTGGGATTTTAAGGTTTACAGTAAATATATCATAAGATTGATTGGTTTGGATAAGGTCATTCCTACCGAAAAGTAAAAATAATCTTCTTTTCACTACCTCCAGACCAAACCCAGCTCCTTTTGTAGGGGTGGAATTAGGGTCAAAGGGATTGGAAATTACAGTTTTCAGATACTGACCTTCTCTTATAAATTTGATATCAATATAAACCTCCCCTGTCATTCCATACAATCCATGCTTAATGGCATTTTCCAATAATGGCTGCACCAATAATTGGGGTATTTTCATGTCAGCCGCATTTTCATCAAACTCAATTCCCACCTTTAAACGATGTCCGAATCGGACTTTTTCGATTTCAAGGAAAAGCTGAAGGTAATCTTTCTCCTCCAAAATACTTATCCATTTCTGTTCGTCCTTCTTAATGGTCCCGCGTAAAAACTCTGCTAAATTTAGAATCATTTCCCTTGCTTTATCTGGCTGGCTTTTCACTAGTGCATTGATCGAATTGAGACTATTAAAAAGAAAATGGGGTTGAAGTTGCTGTCGGAGGTGGTAAAGTTCTGCTTCCTTGGTCATGTCCTGAATCTTTTCCTGTCTTTCTTTGGTCTTAAGCTGATCTTCTATCTGTGCGCTAAATACCAATAAAACAGACCATGAAAAAAACAAAATTCCCAGAATGACAGCTTTGACCGGGAAGATTAAATCAACAAATTTCAAATAGGCAGGTTCATTGCCAAGAATATATTGAAGTGTAAACTCTCCCACAAAAACTGAACTAATGGCCAGAATAAGTGGTAAGATAAAAACAAGCCAAAATTGGGACTTTTGGGGTAGGTAAAACCTGAATATATTTTCCAACAAAGCAAAACCCAACAACAATAAAAAAGTATGGAACCCTACATCCATAACGGCAGGTTTCCATTCGAATTCATAATGATGAATCAAAAAAACCATGGCAGTTATCCAAATCAAGATACCTACCATGGCCTTAAACAAACCGAATTTTTGAACTGAAATCAGTTTTTTGATCATTGTCGGTTTTTTTAGAATGATTTGATTTCCAGACCACCAAAAATTATCGACCCATAAATTTTCAGTACTTTACTTGGATCAGGTGGAATCTTACTATAAGACCTCTTATCTTCTATACCTGCAAATATATTGGAAACATTTATCTGTAGCTCCCAATGAGAAGGAACGATCAATTTGACTCCTCCAAAAGCCACTTCCACATTCAATACCGCTCCTTCTGCCAAATCTGCCTGTGTAAGGTCAATTTCGGTTCCCCCAAAGATGGCCGATGTTTTTCCTCCCCTGAAATTCTTTGATAAGATTCTCCTCTCGATTCCAGTAAATAGAGCCTGGGCATTGACCAAGTCACTGCTATCGTTAAAAGCATAGTTTGGTTTTTTGAAGATATCCGTGTTTTCCTCCCCGGCTGAGGAATCATTTGGACCTGTTGGATTTACTTTCGGTGCCAATGATTTAAAATATTCTTCATTGAAACGTTTTTTATCCGAACTCCTTTTGACGATCAGGTATAATCCCAAAATGATCAATCCCCCTGGAATAAGGTATGGCCTGAGTTCAAATGGAAACCCAAAGTTCCTCTGAATCAGCCAAAACCCTCCGAATAGAATCATGAACACACCAAAACCTGATTGGAAATTATTTTTTACCAATACGACTATCCCGATGGTAATTAAAATCATGGGCCATGAAATAAGCCATACAGGAAACCAAAATCCGAGCGCTTTTAATAATAGAACAGCACCGATGATCAATATGACAATGCCTGCTGTTATATCGCTGTTACCTTTGGAGAAATTATCCTTTGCCATTGTTTTGTGATTTAGATTTTTAAATGAATTTATGCTGGCAAAACTAAAGCATATGGAAAAAATAAATAACGGCAAATAGGCTATACCACATAAAAACTCGGTGAATACCGGAATTTATTCGGTAAAAATATCACATTCCTTTTTTTTGGATAAGAAAAGAGGCGTAGTCCAAGTCCTCAGGTGATGTTATTTTTATATTACCAGGATTCCCCGGGATTAATAAAACCTGCCAGCCCTGGTGTTCAAAAACAGTTGCATCATCTGTGAAATATATTATTTCAGAGACTTCATATGCTTTCTTAATTTTGTCAAGCAAAAAAGTCTGGGGGGTCTGGACCAGTCTGAAAGATTGTCTGTCCTGAAAAAATGATTTGCCATCTTCAGTCAACTTTCTGATAGAATCTTTTAAGTCCACAACCGCTATTGCTGAACCGAATTCCCTCGCTTTCAAAAAACTTTCCTCGATGACCTCGGGATTTACAAAAGGTCTTACACCATCATGGATAGCTACTATTCCCTTTTTATCCTTAATGGAATCCAAGCCGCTTTTCACAGATTGAAATCGGCTTTTCCCTCCCTTTACCAACTTGTGAGGAACTTTGAAATCAAACTGGGAACACAAATTCTTCCAATAAGTGAAATCAGATTCAGGAATAACCAAAATCAATTCTATTTCAGTATCACTTAGGTAAAAAACAGACAAAGTATGCATTAATATGGGCTTTCCTCCAATTTCAAGGTATTGCTTGGGTAGGGCGGATCCCATCCTTGTTCCACTGCCACCCGCAACAATAATAGCGTATCTTTTCATGAATCAGTGTAATGGCAATATAAGCCTGTAATTTCCACGTCAATTTTCCCTCAAGATGAAAAAAAAATGAAGAATAAAAAAAGAGGCTGTCTCATAAGTGTATTCTCCAAAATTTCATCCAAATATAATTTGATATTTGATTTGACAAAGCTTTGCGTCCCTGTGCTTTTGTGGCAGTTTGAACAAATTTGGCCATAAAGGCCAAAGAACCAAATTGTAAAATCAATACTTTATTTGGTAATAAAATTTGAAAGACGATTTATGATACAGCCTCTTTTAATATTTTAGAGTATCAACATCGCATCTCCATAAGAGAAGAAGCGATATTTTTCCTTAATCGCTTCCTGATAAGCTTTCATGATGAGGTCATATCCTCCAAATGCAGAAGCCGTCATCAATAATGTGGATTCCGGAAGATGAAAATTGGTGATAAGTGAATTTGCAATCTTGAATTCATAAGGCGGAATAATAAACTTATCAGTCCAACCACTACTTGCTTTTAGCCTTCCATTGGCAGTCACTGAGGATTCAATGGTTTTTAAAGTAGTGGTTCCAACCGAGACTACCCTTTTTTTGTTATCCAAAGCCGCATTTACCAAATCAACTGTTTTCTCAGGAATATCATAATTCTCTGAATCCATTTTATGTTTGGTCAAATCCTCGACATCTACCTGTCTGAATGTTCCTAGTCCTACGTGGAGTGTAATGGGTGTGATTTCAACCCCTTTTAATTCCAACCTTTTCAATAAATGCGGAGTAAAGTGCAAACCTGCTGTCGGTGCAGCTACAGCACCAACGTGCTTTGCAAAAATAGTTTGGTATCTTTCTCTATCTTCCGCCTCCACTTTCCTGTCAATAAATTCTTTCAAGATCGGCGTTTCTCCAAGAGTATCAATGGTTTTGTAAAATTCCTCGTCAGTACCATCAAATAAAAATCTGATCGTTCTTCCTCTGGAAGTCGTATTGTCAATGACCTCAGCTACCAGATCACTATCTCCGAAATAAAGCTTATTACCAACCCGGATTTTTCTTGCAGGATCTACCAAGACATCCCACAGCCTCAATTCCTGATTTAATTCTCTCAATAAAAAAACCTCAATTTTAGCTCCGGTTTTTTCTTTATTGCCATATAATCTCGCTGGAAAAACCTTGGTGTTGTTCATTACAAAAACATCACCTTCACTGAAATATTCTATGATTTCCTTGAAAAGACGATGTTCAATCTGACCTGTCTTTCTATGAATCACCATAAGACGGGATTCATCTCTGTTGGCTGCGGGGTATAAAGAAATTAATTTTTTGGGGACGTCGAATTTAAAGTCTGATAACTTCATATGGTATGAATAGGATATACTTTTTTTTGTTGTTCAAATAGTATTTAAAAACCGCAAAGTTAAAAATAAAAATCCC
>CAZLJT010000162.1:0-8444 GCA_964559905.1 uncultured Aquiflexum sp. | reverse complement strand
CCCCTTTGGCAGACCTGATCCATCATTATTCCAAACTGAAAAGTTTTGAGGAAAATAAAGAAGGGATTAAAGCTTCATTTCCCAAATTGTTGCAGGGACCAAATTGGAGTGAAATGAAAATGAATTACAAGCCCTTGTTTATTGATGATGAAATGATGAAGCAACTTGAGGATATCATTTCTTTTTCTCTTCCTCAACTTAAAAGCTATATAGAAGACGGGAAAAGTATTTATGATTTTCTGGAAAAAGAAATGTTGATAGAACCTATAGGGATTTCTCCATTATATCAGAAAGAAGGATACGCCTTGCTTTCTTTTGACAATTCTAAGGATATTTTTATCTATCGATATAAGGTTAACTTGTTCCAGAACAGTATAGATACTTTTAAAGGCATCATGATGCAATTAATCAAAAGTGTCAGAAGATCAATCGTCAATTCTTTCGAACAAATTAAGATGGACTTAATCAAAACTTATAAAGAACTTCCTAATCCCGCCACTTACAGCATTCAATGCCAACATAAGATACCTTTGGAGGAAAGTTTTTTACCCATAAGCAAAAGGATGTTGCTCAAAAAAGTGGATTAAAACTCATTGTAGAAATAGATCAAAACTTGCCCGAATTATGAGGGACAAAAAAAGCCCGGTTCTGCCGGGCTCAAATATTTTTATTGATTTTCATCATCAGGGTTTTCATTACCACCCCCCGTTGTATCTATAGGTAGTAGGCTTTCACTATCACCGAATGAAGGAGTCAAAACTTGCTTCTTTGCACTTTCTATATTGGGAGAATTGATCTGATCAACTTCTGAGGTGGCATAAAATGCCGAAGAGGACAGAGATAAAACCAATATGGCAATGGAAAGCACCCATGTTGCTTTTTCAAGAATATTTCCTGTTTTGGTTACTCCCATGATTTGGGAAGCACTTCCTCCAAATGCGGCACCAACACCACCTTTAGAATCCTGGGCAAGTATAACCAAAATCAACAACACGGCTAAAATGACAATAACGCTGATAAGAAAGGTGAACATTTTAATGAATTTATAAATTCAGATTTTTAATTAAGTCCGCAAAGTAAGTGTTTTTATCCGGAAATTTCACCATTAATTTTTGATAAATTTCTTTGGCTTTTTGTTTTTTACCCTGTTTCACCAATAATTTGGCGTAAGATTCTGATAAAAGTGTAGGATGGAGATGTGTGCTTTTTTCTGATAAGTCATCCTGTTTCTGAAAATCCTCAATTTCTCTCAGGGTAGCTAGTTTTATTTCTTTTTTGCTGAAGGCTTTGATTATGTCAATCTGCTTTTTCTTTTTTTCATCAAGGATTTCTTTTTTCTCTTTCAGTTTGATTGTCTCAAGCAAATCATCCTTTGACTTTCGTCTTTTGGGTTTTTTTGGTACATCAAGCTTTTTCTTGGGAGTTTCAGCAAATCTTACTTTCTTTTTGTGCAGGTCTTCGCCAAGCTTCTTTAATATTTCCGCTCTTTCTTGGGGATTGGTATCTTTGGTAGGTTCAGGAATCAGTGATTTTTCAAAATCATCCAACGCTATGGATTTTAAATTCGATGTTCTGGATGACAATAAACTCTCCAAATTGTCATCGAGTTTACTTTGAAGAAATCTGAAAGGAGTATCTGACTGAATCATCATTTTGAGCCAAGACCTATCGGGGCTTGTTACTGCTGACCAATGTAGGAGTTCTTTAGATTCCCCATTTGTCCTTTCAAATTCAAATTTTGCTAATAAAACCTTAGGGATTTGAAAATAGGGGAAAGTTTCATGCCACTTGATAAGATGGGTAATGTCATCCTTCTGTAGCTGACTTCCTTTTCTGATTATTCCTATGAGCTGTTGTGTATTCACTTCTCTTTCCTTGAATCTGTCCCAATTTAATCAAATTTACCAATTTGCCACAGTGGCAGAAAAGATGTCCTGAAGTATCTGGTCAAAAATTTCCTCTATCAATTGACTTTCTACCTGTAATATGGAGGTAGTCCTGGGATCATAATCCTTAAAAAAAGAAAAATTCCTTTTTAGACTTTCTTCTTCCACTACGGTGTTTACATAATCCACTTCCACTGAAATAGTCAACCTCATCTGTCCTGCCCTATCCGGTAGGTTTGGATCCTGACTTGAAACTGTGGCCTGTGGGGTAATTGCATATCTGTTGATTGACCCTGAAAACTGTAAGTCTCCGTTGTTCCTGACCAACTCTAGCTGTGTATTCCGCTGATAGAATTCTTTGAGTGATTCAGTGAATAGCTGCTCCATATTTGCAGGACCTCCACCGGAATCATTGAAGAAATTTTCGACTGAAAATGTTTTGGTCAGATCGTAATTGAGGTTGGTACCTGTGAAACTATAACTGACCGCACAGGCTTGCAGCAAAACCAAGAATATACCCCAACAGGCCAAGTGGGTGATTTTACGCTTACTCAATATCATATTGTTTGATTTTCCTATACAAAGTTCTTTCGGAGATACCGAGGTCGCTAGCTGCATATTTTCTTTTGTTATTATGCTTTCTAAGTGCCCTAATGATCATTTCCTTTTCTTTTTTCTCGAGTGAAAGTGAGCTATCATCCTCTTCATGAATGATGTCCTCGATGGATTCATCGTCATAGTCTTCTATCTGCTCTTTTTGATGCTGTTTTTCCAAAACGAGTGGTAAATTGGAAGGTTGGCTTGTAGGTTTGGAATCTTCATAAGACTTAGAAGATTCTATATCCTCAAACAAATCCTGATGTTTGTTCATGATATTTGAACTAAGGCCACCTGATTGATAGGTTTCCAATACTAGCTTTTTAAGGTCATTCATATCTTTTTTCATATCAAAAAGAACTTTATATAGAATTTCCCTTTCCGAAAAATCAGTAAAATCCTGACTTCCGGCCGAATTGGCCATTAATGCAGGTAACCGGACCTGTTCTGCAGGAAGGTATCGGGCTAGTGTAGCGGCGTCTATTTCTCTTTCATGCTCCAAGAGAGAGATTTGTTCAGCGATATTCTTAAGTTGTCGAATATTCCCTGGAAATGGGAATTTCATCAACAACTTCTTGGCATCATTATCAAGAGTGATGGGTTTGATTTTATATTTTTCTGAAAAATCGGTGGTGAATTTTCTGAAAAGCAAGACCACATCCTCACCCCTTTCCCTCAAAGGAGGAACATAAATCGGCACTGTATTCAGTCTGTAATAAAGGTCTTCTCTGAATTCACCTTTTTCTACCGCTTTGATCAGATTGACATTTGTTGCTGCAATTACCCTTACGTTGGTTTTGAGTACTTTTGAAGAACCTACTTTGATAAATTCCCCGTTTTCTAATACCCTTAATAATCTAGCCTGGGTTCCCAAGGGCATTTCTCCGATTTCATCTAAAAAAATAGACCCGCCGTCAGTTACTTCGAAATACCCTTTTCTGGCTTCATGTGCACCGGTAAAGGATCCTTTTTCATGCCCAAACAATTCTGAGTCGATGGTCCCTTCCGGTATAGCCCCGCAGTTGATGGCGATAAATTTACCATGCTTCCTTAAACTCAAGGAATGGATGATTTTGGAAAAAGATTCCTTTCCACTTCCGCTTTCCCCTGTGATCAAAACCGTCATTTCAGTAGGGGCAGCCTGCATGGCAACCTGAATGGCATGATTTAATAGAGGGCTGTTTCCTATAATAGCAAACCTTTGCTTAACGCTTTGTATTTCCTGGGGTGTAATCATCAGTGTCCGGGGTTTTTCAAGAAACTACTTCTCCAAATAAAGTTGCAGGAGAACATTCGGTGATTTTCACCTTTACATAGTCGCCTTTTTGATATTGATTATTAGGTATGATGACCACTTTATTGGCGGAATTTCTACCTCTTAGCTGTAATTCCGATCTTTTTGAAGTACCCTCTATGAGAATTTCCTGAATTTTCCCCAGATCAAGTTTATTCCTTTCCAAGGAAATGGTATTTTGCTTATCAATAATTTCTGCTAATCTTCTTTTTTTCGTTTCCAGTGGAATATCGTCTTCGAATTTCTTGGCAGCTAGAGTCCCTGGTCGCTCTGAATAAAAAAACATATAAGAAAAATCATACTTGACTATGTCCATCAAAGTTAATGTATCCTGATGTTCTGCTTCAGTTTCCGTACAAAAACCAGCTATCATGTCTGAAGATATACCGCATTCTTCACCCAATATTTCTCTGATTTTGGAAACCCTTTCCAAATACCATTCTCTGTCGTAAGTGCGGTTCATCAATTCTAAAACCCTTGAATTACCGCTTTGTACCGGAAGATGGATGTATTTACATATGTTGTCATACTTTTTCATAGTGTACAACACCTCATCGGTGATGTCTTTTGGATGAGAGGTGGAAAACCTCACCCTTAGCATTGGGCTGACTTTCGCTACCATTTCCAGCAGATGTGCAAAATTGATGACAGCAGATACCTCTTCTTCTTTTTTATTCAGTCTTGCTTTATTATTTTCTTCAGGTGACCATTTGTAACTATCCACGTTCTGACCTAAAAGCGTAACTTCTTTGTATCCATTTTCAAAAAGGTCTTGTGCTTCCTGTACGATAGAATACGGGTCTCTGCTTCTTTCTCTTCCTCTGGTGAACGGGACCACACAGAAAGAACACATGTTGTCGCATCCTCTCATGATGGAAATAAAGGCACTTACCCCATTGGAATTGAGTCTTACCGGGGCAATATCAGCATAGGTTTCTTCACGGGAAAGGAAGGTATTGACTCCTTTATGACCGTCTTCAGCAGATGAAACCAAATTTGGAAGATCTCTGTAAGCATCCGGCCCTACTACCACATCTACTATTTTCTCTTCCTCCAATAATTTTTCCTTCAATCGCTCAGCCATACATCCCAATACCCCAATGGTCAATTCAGGTTTGGACTTTTTAAGGGAATTGAATTGACTGAGTCTTTTTCGGACGGTCTGTTCGGCTTTTTCTCTGATGGAGCAGGTATTCAGAAAAATCACATCTGCCTGCTCAAAATCGGATGTGGTGTCAAAACCATTGTCCTTCATTATTGACGCTACGATTTCAGAATCTGAAAAATTCATCTGACATCCATAGGATTCTATATATAGTTTTTTTGATTTCCCGGTGCTTTCATCCTCAGTGGTTTTGAAATCACAGGCTTGGGCTATTTCGGGAGAAATAATATCTATGTCTTTAATTAGGTTTTCCATTATAAACTCATCTATCGAGCTGCGAATTTAAGAAAATACAGACAAAATGACAGGCATTGTTCAAGCATTTATTTGGAAGCTATAAATAACTCAAAAAGTCAAGGCATGGAATATTAATTCCGACCTTGACTTTTTCATTAGGGAAAGAAATACCCTAGTGTTTGGATAAAATGAATAGTGCCCTTATTTCTTTGATGAATTTCTTAAATTGGAATTCTTACTGAGAAATGGTTTGATTTCAGTATTGTCATCAATGATTAATCCATATCTCGATTTGGTTTCCAAAGAACTTCCAAGGCCGATTCTATCCATTATTTGAATCCGTCCCTCTTCGACAGGTGTATCAATACCCAAAATTTTGTTCAAGGTTATTTTCAATAAATATTCATTGGTGTCTCCAAATGGCAATAATCTTTTTTGTGTTAGTTCTCTAGCGCCTATATTTGGAATAAAGCCATTTGAAAATTCAGATTCTCCATTTTTGTTGGCATCCCTGAAGACTATTGGCAAAATCCCATACTTGTTATCAGGATTATCTTCATCTTCTAGGGGTATTGAACCCACATTCTTACCTACTGTGACATCCCCGACCATGAAAATATCCATATAAGGCTTTAATCCATTGATAATCAGTTCACTGGCTGAAGCTGTTCTATTTGAGGTAATCACATATAACCTGTTGTCTTTTAAGACAGGTCCCAGATTTTGTGCTTTAGTTTTAAAATTCCTGGTGACATTCTTAAAATTATCAAAACTTGATAAAAAACTATTGTATTGGACTCTTGATAAAATGTCATTTTCTCCAACACCAGGGGCAATCAAGCTTGCAAGATTAATTGCACTTGATACAAAACCCCCGCTATTATATCTGAAATCTAAAATCAAGTGATCAATACCTTCAGATTTGAAATCAGCAAATATCTGATCCATTTGATTATTGAAAATATTGGGCTGGGCATCAGTTCCGGGTGCAAAAAAATGATAAACAACATACCCTATTTTTTCATTGTTGATGGTATATACTGTGTCCAGAAAATTTGGGTTTTCAGATAACTCCAAAGTTGTCAGATTGATATGATTTATAGCAATGAAATCATCTGTTTCTTCATCATATCGAAATGGTGTGACTGAATGCGGTTCCGACCTTTGTCCAAGGAGTTCTTGGTAATTTTCCAAGGTCATCCTTGCCCCGTTTATCCTAGTAATCAGATCACCTCTTTTGAGGCCTGAAATATCAGCAGGGCTTCCTTTCTTAATATAAGTCACATAAGCGATCACATTATTATTTTGATTACTTTCTCTGGCAAGGGTGATTTCATAACCAGCTTCTTTAGTGACTCCTTGTAGACTTTTTATCAATTCCTGATAATCAGGATAAATAACAGAAAACCTATCAGTTGGTCTAAAAAGCAAAGATTCAAAATATTTATCCGGTTCGGAAGTAATCGCAATTGGGGTACGCATATCTTCCAACCAAAAGTATACCTCATCCATCACATCCTTAATCCAAGTATTGATTTTGGCATCAGGTTCTAGTGGTAAAACCTCTTCCTTTTCCTTACAGGAAGAAAAATTCAATAATACCATTAAAAATAGGAAAGTGACTGAGTAAATGTTTTTTATAATGAACTTCATAGCTTTGTTATTGAATAAAGTACGTCATAATTTGACTTGGAATATAAACGAAAAAACTTGAATTCTGTTTTTTTACTTAAAATTTGAAAAAAAATTAAAATTGTCAAAACGAGGTGTTGATAGTAATATCTGATGTTTTGCTATCCAAGAGTTGGCCTCTTTCACATTTGAGGACCCTGTAAGGATATTTTCTCAATAGCTCGTGATTATGAGTAGCCATTAGAATTGCGGTTCCTTCATTATTGATTTCCTGAAAAAGTTTGAATATACCATCTGCTACATCAGGATCCAGGTTTCCTGTGGGTTCGTCAGCCAGTAATATAGAAGGTTGATTGATCAATGCCCTTGCGATAACTACTCTTTGCTGTTCACCTCCCGAAAGTTGATGGGGCATTTTCGTGGCAGCATCTCCCAAACCCACTTTTAGGAGTACTTCCACCATTCTATTTTTCATTTTGGTTTTGTCATTCCAACCTGTAGCTTTCATCACGAAGAAAAGATTTTCGGCAACAGTCCTATCAGGGAAAAGCTGAAAATCCTGAAATACAATTCCTAGTTTTCTTCTAAGGTAGGGGACATCTTTCTTTTTTAGTTTTTCCAGTTGATAACCCACTATTTCACCCTGCCCCATTTTAAAGGGAAGATCTGCATACAATGTTTTCAAAAGAGAGCTTTTTCCACTTCCGGTTCTACCTATCAGAAACACAAACTCGTCCTTATCAATAGTGAAAGTCACATCCTGTAATACAGCTGTCAATCCCTGAAAAATACAGGCATCGGTAATTTTAATTATTGCTTCGCCTCCAATCATTATCTATAATTCGAGTTTTTGAAGTTTTCCAAAAGGCAGTTTATCGATCAATGCAGCCAAGGCTTCTTCTTTACCTTCCAAACCAAATTTTTCAATATTTTTCATCGGCCTATCTGCCCTAAAATAAGCGACAAGAACAAAATTTTCATCTCTAATTTGAATGTAATCCGGTATTTTGGCTTTTCCTTTAACTTTGATTATATACATTGGAAAAAGGGTTAGATAAACTAGAAGATTTGGAATTTTAATACAAATGAAGATTTGAGAAGTCTGCTATTATTTCCCAGCTGCTTTAGCATGGTCGGCAAGGAACTGCGCCAATCCTGAATCTGTCAATGGGTGTTTGAGCAAACCTGTAATCACTTTTAGGGGACAGGTGACCACATCAGCACCCATTTCAGCGCATTTTATTAAATGCATGGAATGTCTTACAGACGCAGCCAATACCTGGGTAGCAAATCCATAAGTCTGATAGATGCCTACTATTTGATCGATAAGTTCTAGTCCATCAAAAGAAATATCATCCAATCTTCCAATAAACGGAGAAACAAAACTTGCACCGGCTTTAGCAGCAAGGATAGCTTGGCCTGCAGAAAATACCAAAGTACAATTTGTCCTGATACCTTCATTGCTGAAATATTTAATGGCTTTTACTCCATCTTTGGTCATAGGTACCTTGACCACAATTTTATTATCGATTTTAGCCAATTCTTTTCCTTCCCGGATCATGCCTTCTAAATCAGTAGCAATAACTTCGGCACTCACATTGTCATCGACAATATCACAGATAGCTTTGTAATG
>CAZLJT010000161.1:0-8446 GCA_964559905.1 uncultured Aquiflexum sp. | reverse complement strand
AGTGATTGGAAATAGAATATCAAAGGGAATCATTCTTTTTATGGTCCCGCTTGTTGTTTTGGTTTTTATCCTTGAAAAAACGATAATCCTGGTCAGGGGTCTACTCTCACCCATTAAGGACTTTTTACCGGAGGAGCCTTTTTTTGGGATAGGGATGTTAACTTTAGTTAGTATTATTGTGCTTACGTTAGTCTGTTACGGATTTGGGTACATTGCTGAAAAGGAAAGAGTTAAAATTATTTTTGGAAAAATTGATAACGGAATATCATTGATTATTCCTGGATATGCTTTGATGAAAACCCAAGCAAGCGATGTCATGGGAGCTAATAATGCGGAATGGAAACCGGTTCTTTTAGGTGAAGATGGAGATTGGAAAATTGGTATTGAGGTAGACAGAAGAGTTGATGGGCTGAGTATGGTATTTTTTCCTGAACCTCCTGATGGCAAATCAGGCGAAATCAAACTGATTCAACATTCTAAGTTAAAACTGCTTGATATGCCGGTCAGCAAAATCCTCGGGATCTTGAAAAAATACGGAAAAGATGCTCAGCTTATTCATTTTGAATGATTTTTGTGTCATCTTTTGGAAGTTATTTGAATTAAATATTTTGTAAAAATAAAATTAATTTACTTTCTAACATGAAAAACTCTTTACAAATCGGGGTGTTATTTTTCATCGTTTTTTTTGGTTTAACAATAGTTCCTTCTTTTTGTCAGGAGGAAGAACCTCATGAAGAATCAGAAAAAATATTTAAGCATAGGATTTCTCTTATGCTAGGTCATACACATATTCCTGCGGGGGAAGTTGATGGTGAAAGAACACTTCTTACCGTCCCTTCCTGGGGACTGGATTATAATTTCCAGATCAATAGGAAATGGGCTGCAGGAGTACATACTGATTTTATTACACAATCTTTTAAGGTGATTGATTTTAAAGGGGATCAGGAATTTCAAAGAGAACGACCATTTACTATGACCTTGGTTGGAATCTATAGACCACATGAACGCTGGTCATTTCTTGCAGGTGCAGGATATGAATTGGCAGTTGAAGAAAATCTATCCCTCTTACGGTTGGGGATTGAAAGAGGGTGGGAATTGGAAAAAGGGTGGGAAGTATTTGCCACCATGCAATATGACCTGAAGTTCGGTGTCTATGATTCTTGGATGATTGGGGTTGGGTTCAGTAAGGGCTTTTAATTCTTTAAATTTTTGGTCAATAAACTGATCTTATATACAACTTATATTTTAATTTTTGAATTGATATTTTTTTAATTCATTTTCAACAATATTTTTAAGGAAAATGGAAATAATCATTCACTTCAAGGATTTGGTTTATTTGAGTTCCCACTTAATAGGAGTTATAATTTCTGTTTTGTTGATTTATATAGGAATCAGGAATTATCCTCCAAATATTCTATTGGGTTTGTCTTTTGCCAGTTTGACCTATGGCGCATTTATCGCCTGGTTGATATTTTCCGGCCAATATGTCAATTTCCCGGTCTTATACAGGACCGGAAATATTGGCGGATTGCTTTTCCCACCTTTTTTTTATTTGTATATCAGGGCCGTATTATATCCTCAATCCCAATCCATCAAGGATTTACTTTTCTTCCTTCCGGTTTTATTGTATCTAATCGACTACTTTCCGGTGTTATTTCTGTTGTCTCTTTCCGAGAAGAAAAGTTTGATTTTGCAGGAAATTCATGATCCTATGCTGTTTGTTTCCTTTAACCAAGCATGGTTTCTACCAAAGAATTTCCATACCCTTTTCAGAACCTTGGTCATTCTGTTTTTTTGGATTTTATCTTTCAGGTTGTTATATCTCAAAAAGAAAGAAAATGGATTTCAGAAATTTGAAAAACCATGGTTGAATTGGATGATAATCTACTTGGTTTTCAATTCATTATTGATCTTTCCATTTTTGGTTTCCAATGTATTTACATCCAATTCTTTTCAATATGACCTTTCCCATTTGACAGGAGCAATATTGCTTTTGGTTTCGGCATCAACGATTTTATTTTTTCCACAGGTATTATATGGAACAAATCAATTTGAATATATCCGAAAGGTACAAGATGAAATTACCGAGGAGGAGAAAAGCTTTGAAGAGAAAATTTCACCGGAAAAATATCAACATATTGAGAAACGGCTAAAAGAAGTTTTAGAGGGGGATAAGGTTTTTCTTCAAAAGGGATACAGTTTGGCGGATTTGGCAAAAGATTCCAAGATTCCTGCTTATCAATTGACCCATTACATCAATAAAGTCATGGATTCTACTTTTTATGAATTGATCAATAAGTATCGCATTGAAGAAACATGTCGGATCATCAAATCAGGCAAATTCAATCATCTAACCTTGGAAGCTTTGGCAGAAAAATCCGGGTTCAACAACCGTAATTCTTTCTCCGTTGCTTTTAGGAAATTCAAAGGAATGAAGCCTTCTGAATTTTTAAGAAAACAGACGGTAGAATAATCATCAAGCTGTAAATAACAGGAAAATCAAAGTCTAAATGATTAGAATGAGTCAACAGGATTTTTTGGGGATCATTCCTTTTCCATCAATCCGATCGTTCCTCCGACCCAATTGCGGTCTTTATTGAACTTGACACCGATCATTTCTCCGCGACTTAGTCTGACCAAGTTACCGATGATGGTCGGATTTTCATCTTTTTCGGGCCAAACGGCCAAAATTCGAACTTCTACTTTTACTTCTCCTTCTATCGCTTTTAGTACCGGTAGATAATGGACTTTTTTCTGCAAAATGTATAGATCTTTCTCTGTAACAGCTTCTATATCAGATTTTTGAACATGGTAAACTACTCCAGTGCCAGAAAATGAAAACAGGGGTTTCAGCACATAGTTTTCCAAGTCTTCGGGAATATCATTCAGTTCGCTTAGTAAGGTGGTTTCAATAAAATAAGGTCCCTCCAGATATGGAAGTATAAATTTGCTGATTCTGTAAAACCAATTCGGATGACCTGCCCATTCTACATCCAATTCCTCCAAAAAAGAAAATTCCATTTTTAGGTCTTTTCGGGCATCGAGTTCATCAAAAATCACCCTGTTATAAATTCTTTTGATCTGGATTTCCCTGCCTTCCTCATTTCTGTAAAAAAGCTGTTTTCCTTTTCTGATTACTTCAGTCACACAGATAAATGGTATACCCAAGTCCCGTTTACAGTAATAAAAATCAACTTTTGTATTTTGTTTTTCAGGTTCTATCTCCAACAATACGACGTTCTCCGGATGGTGACCGTTCAATACGGTTTCGCGTAATTTTTCCAGATACCCTGCCTCATCCAAGCTTCCAAAATACGGCGTCAGCTCAGATAAATAAGGATAAGTGTTTTTGACCTTTTTAAATAAATTATACTGAAAATTAAAAACTGATGGAAAGCCTTGTACTTCAATCAGTTTTGGGATTATTTTTCCACCCTCTTGACAGATTCCAAAATCTATAGCCAAAAACTGTGTGTGTGAATCCTGATTTGGAACATTGAAATTAACGTTCAGGGATTTCTGAGTCAGCTGATTGAAATCTTTCCTTTTGATAAAATCAATGATTTGTTGGGATCCCTCCAATAATTGGTCTTTGAGTTCATTAGGAATAAAAAAAGGCGATTCAGCTACTCGGAAAGTTGGGAGACCGCCAAAATCCGATGCCAGGTCAATCAGAAAGGATTGGTATTTTTCCTCGGAAAAATTTTCATTGAAGAGGTTTCTGTAATTCTGAATCATATAGTGACTGATTAATGCATGATCGTTTCCTGTTCCCGGATTTTCTGTATGGATTGTTCCAGAAAATTGGGGATAAGAGTGGCATTTGTTTTATAAATGGTATGTTCTTCCACAATATGTTCCAGCATGGCAAGGTATCTTGTCTTTCCTCTAAGATCAATGATCTGATCTCGGACTTCTGTTTTTTTAAGATGTTGCAAAAAACCTACCGGGTCAGCTTCAGGGTGGAACTGTGTCCCGACCATTTCAGGGGTAAATCTGATTCCCATAATGGCCCTTTCGTATTCCACATAATTTCGAATTTTTTCCAGTGCAATGATTTTTGCTCCCATTTCCCTGAATTTTTTTTGATGTGGCTGTATCACTTGATAATCCCGGGAATCAATGGCCCAAAAAGGATTGTCAAGATTGTCAAATAAAGGGTCATCCATTCCTGCCTCGGTTTTATGTATAGTCATCACTCCAAATGAAGTTGATTTTCTTTTGGAAACTTCAGCCAGACCAAAATGCTGGACCGCCATTTGATAGGAGTGACAGATGAAAAGAATATATTTTTTACGATCATTGGTAAGATTCCATTTATATATTCCATCAATGACCTCATAATAACTTTTATCCCAAATTCCGTCTCCTTCGACAGGATTTCCTGGTCCACCTGAAGAAATATAGAGATTGAAATCTTCTAAATTCGGGACCTCGTTTTTTTGTCTGACATCAAACACTTCAATAGAAAGTTCATCACCGAATCTTCCTACAATGTCATGGATACAGCGCATACCCTGATTGGTAATGCCATTGTACATATCCAGAACAGCTACCTTTATTTTCTCCTGCATGATTATTAGATTAAGCTGTTGCAATTTAGAATTTCCGATCTAACATGCTCAATAAGCAATAAAGAAAGTGCAATCTTTATTTTTTTTTAGAAACCCTATGGACCAAAGGCAATTTTCAAAAAGAATCTTTTCTGTTTGAAAATTACCAACTCCGTGATCCAGACTTAGTTAAATCCCCTTGGAAAATTCTCCAGTGATAAAATCCACCACTTTTACAAGGTCATGTCCGGATTCTTCAAAGACTTTCAGTTGTCTGTCAGCCCCGGTACCATCAGCCAGAATCTTATGTATATAATTGATTTCTTCTCTACTGCCTAATTCGTCAACCACATCATCTATAAATTCCAACAACTCGAGCATCAGAGATTTATATTCCACCTCTTTCTTTTGTCCAAAATCAATCATCAGGCCTTCTGTACCGTATCGGGCTGCCCGAAATTTATTTTCCCTGATGAGCGCAATCCGGTACACATTGAAACTGGTATTCATCATGCACATTTTGTAGAGCTTGGCTACCACGGCCTGAATGAGGGCCGTAATACATATTGTTTCGTCCACTGTAAGGCACATGTCACAGATTCTAAATTCTATGGTGCTGAAGAAAGGATGCATTCTGAGATCCCACCAGATTTTTTTGGGATTATCAATACAATTGGTCTTGACCAGAGTTTCCAGAAAATTGTCATAAGACTGAACAGAGTCAAAATATTCGGGAAGTCCAGTCCTAGGGAATTTGGCAAAAATATGGGCTCTATAGGCTTTAAATCCTGTTTCCCTTCCTTCCCAAAAAGGCGAATTAGTGGAAAGGGCGTAAATATGTGGCAGAAAGTAACAGGCCTGATTCATGATATGCAGGGCGGTTTCGCGGTTTTCGATGCCGACATGTACATGCAGCCCAAAAATCAGATTGGACCTTGCAGTGTCCTGCAGTTCTTTGACAATCATATCATACCGAGGGTCATCGGTTATGGGCTGATCCTGCCATTTTGAGAAAGGATGGGTACCTGAAGCCCCCACGATAAGATTCTGTTCTGCCGCTAGGTCTACTATTTTCTTCCTCAGAAAAGAAACTTCTTTGCGGGCATCCGAAATATTCTGACATATATTGGTTCCCACTTCTACTACAGATTGGTGCATCTCTGCCTTTACCTGTTCCTTTAAAATAATTTTGGCCCCATCCACTATTTTTGACATATGGGAGCGGAGTTCTCTGGTGTTAGGGTCAATGATCTGATACTCCTCTTCAACTCCTAAAGTAAAAACAGGTAACTTCTTCATAGCTTAAAATCTTTTTGCCGTGCTTACTGCATCTTTCATAAATGTACCCCAAGTAAGGTTGACCTGACCCGGTTTCTGGGCTTTGGCGTAGGCGATGGCCATTTTGGCTGCTTCTTCAACTACCCAATCGAAATTGGCCTGACCTACTGAATTGATGTCGGCATCAGGTGCCGGATTGCCGAAGTCTATGGCATAAGGAATTCCGTCTCTCACCGCAAATTCTACGGTATTGAAATCATAACCCAAACCATGGCAAAGCTTCAAAGTATAATCCTTGACAGTCGCGAGCAGTTTTTTGGAAGCAGGAGGTCCATCAATGACGTATCTGAGGTGATGGGGATTTCGAGGTTCGTATTGCATTATTCTTACGGCTTTACCCCCCAAACAATACACCCTGAAATAATCGGTGAATTTGATCTCTTCCTGAAGCAACATGACCAATTGCCCGGTTTCTTTATGTTTGGCATAAAACTCTTCTTTGTTTTCAAGCCGGTAGACATTCTTCCAGCCTCCACCTGCATAGGGTTTCATATAAGCAGGGAATCCTATATAATCAAATATTGCCTGCCAGTCCAATGGCATTTTCAGGTTTCTAAATGATTTTCCCGTAGTATCAGTTGGATGTTCTGCAGAAGGTAGAATCACCGTATTGGGCAGTGGAACGCCCAATTTGTCTGCCAAACAGTTATTGAAAAACTTATCATCTGCACTCCACCAAAAAGGGTTGTTGATCACAGCTGTGCCAGTCAAAGCTGCGTTTTTTAAATATGCCCGATAGAAGGGTACATCCTGGGAAATTCTATCAATTATGACAGCATAATCCGTCAAACGGTTTTGCACAACTTTATCAATCAACACCGGCTCGGCGGTGATGCCTTTCTCTTTTTTCTCATTGACCCTCTCGACAAATGCATGGGGAAAAGTGTCTTCCATGCCAAATAGAATTCCTATTTTTTTCATAAATGGTTGATATTTAAAATTATGTAAACTTTATTCTCGATAAATAATGTGGAAACATTTCTTTCCAAAGAGGCCAATCATGATGACGGTCTTTTCTCACATCCAGCCAATGCCTTGTCCTTTTTGCTTCCAAGGTATCACTTAACTTGATGTTGGCGTCAAAACAGATATCCCAATTGGAGGTTCCTAAAACAATATCCATTTTCCAAAGCTCCCCATCGTTAAGGCCAGGCAAAAACTCAAGCGGTGAATTATAAAATATATCCACATGGTTATAGCCATCCATAAAATTCCGGATTTCAAATGCCCCCGAAAGTGACATCATGTGACTGACATATCCGGGATGTCTAAATGCAAAATTGGCAGCATGATACCCACCAAAACTACATCCTGCCACCACTACTTTTCCGACCCCGGTATTGAAACGGACTTTCTCCACTATATCGTGACAGATCATTTTATCATAAGCAATGTGGTTTTGAATCTTTTGATGGGGGTGAATATGCTTATTGTAAAAGCTGTTTTTGTCATTACTTTCAGGACAAAATATCTGAACCAAGCCTTGATTGATAAACCAGCTGGCAGATCCTATCAGTCCCATATCCCTGTTTTCATGGAAGGAACCCATTGAAGTAGGGTATAATATCACCGGATATCCTGCATGACCAAAAACCAACATTTCCACATCCCGATGAAGATGGGGAGAGTACCATTTGAAATATTCTTCTTTCATGAAATTTAATGTTCTAATCTTACTAAAAATAGTGGGCTTTTGCTGATTCGCAAAAAAATATCAACAAAGAATTTCAATTATTTTTTAAACCATTGCGCATACATAGGATAATTTTTGGCTGTCCTTTCAATGACCTCCAACATTTCAGGACCTGTATCTTTGATTTTTTTTGCAGGCATTCCAGCATAAATACTATTTGCTTCAACAATAGTACCTGCTAAAACAACAGCCCCTGCTGCGATTACTGCACCGGAATTTATGACTGCATTGTCCATAACAATGGCACCCATACCTATCAATACATTGTCATGAATAGTACATCCGTGGACCACAGCATTGTGAGCAATGGATACCTTATTGCCAATATAGGTTCCTGATTTTAGATAAGTTCCGTGGATGATGGCTCCATCCTGAATATTGCTGTGATCTCCTATCCTTATCTGATGGACGTCACCTCTGACTACAGCATTGTACCAAACGGTGCAGTTTTTGCCCATGACCACGTCACCGATTACTGTAGCATTTTCTGCCAACCAACAATTTTCTCCGAATTCAGGAGTAAATCCACGTATACTTTTTATCAATGCCATTTAAAATCAATTTGTTATAATTAGTAAAAAATAATTTTCAGTTCAAAAGTATTTTTTTTTGAGCAATTATGAACTTTTTATAACCTAAATAGTTTACATGTATATACACACAATTTTGAAACTAAACAAATAACACAACATTATGAATTTAATTAAAAGTACAGGTTTATTATTTGCAACAGCTTTGATTATGGCTTCCTGCAATAAGCCGGGAGACACCGTAGAAACAACCGATGCCCAAGAAGTAGCTGAGGTTTCAGGTTCGACATTGTCGATTGATCCATCTACAAGTAAAATTGATTGGAGAGGTT
>CAZLJT010000160.1:0-8546 GCA_964559905.1 uncultured Aquiflexum sp. | reverse complement strand
TCTCTGCAATTCCTATGGAAGGATGGGTGTCGTTCAATTGGACTACAAATTTCTCATAGAAATTTTCGATTTTATCTCCACTTCTCAGGTGAATATTTATCATATCCTGTAAAGAACAGGATACAAAGAAATACTGTTGTTGAAGCCTCAATTTTTTTCCTTCAATCTGTTCATCATTGGGATAAAGAACCTTGCTGATGTTTTCACAAATAATTTTCTGGTTGACAGCATTACTGTATTCACCGGCATTGAATGACTGAAAATCAAAAGTTCGCGGAGCTTCAGATTTCCACAAACGTAGGGTATTGGCAGTATTGACCTTATAACCGAGAATCGGAGTATCATATGCCACGCCTTTTACTACCCAACCAGGAATCCAATTGTTGATCAATTTTCCTTTTTCGTCAACATAACGCTGTACATGTCCGCCAAGCTTTACATCATAGCTGATTTCTCTTCTTGCAATTTCCCAAGGATTGCCTCTGCGCAGCCAATTATCAGTATCTTCCACCTGCCAGCCATCAGAAATTGCCTGCTCAAAAATCCCGAATTGATAACGTATGCCATAACCAATTGCAGGAACCTCAAGACTTGCCAAAGAATCCATGTAACAAGCAGCCAACCGGCCCAATCCTCCATTGCCCAATCCAGGTTCAACTTCCTTGTCTATCAACCATTCCAAACTAAATCCAAGTTCTTTCACTGCCTGTTCCATTTGCGGAAAAATATCTAAATTGATCAGGTTGTTGGCCAAATGTGGTCCAAGTAAATATTCAGCAGAGAGGTAAGAAACTATTTTGTTTTTACCGCTGATATATTGCCTTACTGATGAGGTCCATCTTTGAAGCATTCTATCCCTTACTGCATAAGAAATGGCCATAAAATAATCATTTCTTGTAGCGATTTCCGGGTATTTCCCTTGTACATAAAAAAGATTATTGGAAATGGCCCTTTTCAATGCATCTACTGAAAGCCCTGTTCTTGCATCTTCCACCAATAAATCATTGTTGACTTTGTCAACCGGAGTTTCGCTATTTTTATTTTCTTTTTGAATTTTATTTTCCATTGAAATAGGTATGAGCTTTTATAAATTTAAATGTTTAAAAAAACCTACATGTTCGGTTCTAAATATCCCGGAAAGTTAATCAAAACATCATGCATTAAAAATCTTGTAAAAAATTAATAGCTGATCATTTTCGTGGAAATTGGTCAAATTATTGGTTTTTAAGAGGAAAATAAAGAAAAAAACTAATCGAAATTGACTAAATTATACTAATCTTTGTACCAAACTAAATAAAGATTATTTCGATTCGTATTTTGAATGATTTTAGCTATGAAAATAAAACAGATTATTGGACTGGGATTGTTTTCTGCCATGTTTTTCCTTTCAACTGGTTGTCAAAAAAACAACAACAAAGACGATATCATTGTGGCTGACGAAATGTTTGAAGACATGAATGAAGAAACCATATTGGAAGAAGGATTTATCGATTCCCATACTTCTCAAAACTCATTGGATTATTGGGGGATTTATAGTGGAATTTTACCCTGCGCCGATTGTGAAGGAATTGAATTGATCATCGAACTTAATTCGGATTTTTCTTATACAAAAAAAGCCACCTATCTGGGAAAAGGCGATGACAAGCCTATTGAGACTACAGGAACATATTCGTGGAATGAGGCAGGAAATACTATTTCACTTGCAGGTGAGGATGCTCCCAATCAATATTTTGTTGGGGAAAATGTTCTTTTTCACCTTGATATGGATGGAAACAGAATTACCGGTGATCTTGCTGAAAAATATAAATTAAACAAACAGTAATATTTATACCCTTGAAACAATACAATTTACATTATGAAAAAAATCTTAGTATATGCGGTTTTGATTTTGGTCGCCGCTTGTTCTCCAGCAACTAAAGTCACCCGTTCATGGATCAGTCCTGACAAAAACACCATGGGGTATTCAAATTTATTTGTTGCAGCCATTATAGGTGATGTGGGAAAAAGGCAGGCAGTAGAAGATGATGTAAGAAAGACGCTAAGTTCCATTGGAGTAACTTCCACCACAAGTAATGCCAATATTCGCCCAAGTTTTTGGATGAGTACAGATTTGGATAAAAACGCCATGATGAACGTGGTCTATCAAAACGGACAGGATGCAATTATGACCATGACCCTTGTAGATGTTCAAGACGAACAAAGGTATATCCCCGGAGCAATGATGATGGGTGGTCCAATGATGATGGGCGGACCGATGATGGGTCCCGGTTGGGGAATGGGTGCAAATTTCGGTGGATTTTGGGGAATGAACCACGGTATGATGATGACTCCAGGACATATCGTCAATGACAGGAAATATTTTATTGAAATAAATCTTTACGATGTCAAATCTGAGTTATTGGTTTGGTCCGCTCAATCCAAAACTTTGAATCCAAAGTCATTGGAAAAATTCTCTTCGGAATTTGCAAAAGTGGTGATCGAAAGAATGATGGAAGAAGGCGTGGTGAGAAGGCAGAACTAATTTGAATCATAAAATCTGATCGGATACTGAATATATAAGTATCCGTTTTTTCTTTTTTTCAAGATTGTTTTTTCTCTCAAGTCTGATTTTCGCCTGCATTTAACTTGATTTCAAGTAGTGATTTTTTTTTACCTTTAATATGCAAACATCTCCAAAAAAGCATTAAAACAGACATAATTGGGAATCCTTAATAGAAATAGCGGACTTTGGATTTCAGATATGATCCCCTGGAAATTCCTTTAAGGTATGCCTTCTAAAGTCCTTGAATTTATAATTGATATTGATCCAAAGAAAAAGTCCGTGATTAACCACCAGTGTATTTGAGGATGGCAAACTGAATCTGATATGGTATCCCGGTGAAAAGGTTACCGTCTTTTTCTGAAAACTGAAAAGTAAAAATGTTCTGTGTTCAAAAGGATTAAGTGATGGTGCCGGACCTTGCGTAAATAAAGATTCATTGAATAAAGTGGTTGAAAAATTAAAATGTGGACTTAAAGCATTTTGCCAATTGTACCGTAAGCTGACATTGAACCGTAAGCGATGGTTGAGAGAAAAATCATCATTCACTTCCGTTTGAGTCAAATTGGCCCTGTATCGCATATCATGCCGATATCTGAAACTTGCCGAAAAATTGTTTTTGCTGGGAACCCTATAGACGATTTGTCCCCAAGGTCTGTTTTCCGGTCTTATAAGACTACCCTCAGAAAAAGGAGTAGCAAGTCCCAATCTTGCATAGCCGGCAGTCAAAGCAATTTTTTGATCAGTAGTGTGATAAGTCAAGCCTCCTCTCAATATCAGAAAAAGATCAGGAACATGGTGGGTATCCAACCATAATGACCATTTAGGGGCTATTTGGCCCGATGTCATAAAACCAAACCAAACCTCGCTGTTCACACTTTTTTGCCTTTGTGCAAACGAGGAAAAAGTAATTATAAAAAAAAGTAATAAGAGGGAGTTTTTCATCAAACTAAATACTTTCAATTCCAATTCCATAAAGTCAATAAGCCAAGTCTACTAAAAAGTATAACTTAAACAAAACTAAGGATCATAAAGAATTTCAATGTGATTTTAACACATATTTTTAAAGGTAAAAGAGCAAAGAAAACGACTGCGTCTATTTATATATCCAAACAATTAATACATTTACGGTGGTTTAAAAACCAAATATAAACTTAGTAAGTTATTAAATATGAGAATACATATACCTGTAATTTGGTTACTTTTTATTGTATTGATAGTTGGATCTTGCCTACCAAGTGGGCCCGACGATGTTACACAGCTTGACTTTGTATATTCCAACCACAATCCGGAATATGATTTTGGACAGGGAGAAACATTTGCCCTTCCACAAAACATTGTCATTCTGAGAGATGTACCTCCTGTTCCCGGTCAGATGCCCCCCACAGTGGATTTTGTGGTTTCTCAAAATATCCTTGACGCCATCAGCTTCAATATGACATCCCGAGGTTTTAGGCAGGTAAGTCAATTCAATGATCCGGATTATATCATTTTACCTACGTTAACGGAAAGTGGCACACTATCTTTTAATTATGATTGGTGGTTTTGGGATTGGTGGGTTCCGAATTTGGGTTATGGCCTAAGCGTTCAGTATCCAAATTTCAATCCGGCAAGAATCACATCGGTCAATACAGGGACTATTTTACTTCAAATGTTGGATATGAAAAACGCAGTCCCCAATCAGCCTCTTACTGTAAATTGGATTGCAGCAGTAAATGGGGCTATCACCGGTTCCCAATCCAATAATGCCAGCAGGGCAGTTTCTGGAATCAACCAGGCTTTTACTCAATCTCCTTTTCTAAAGAAATAATTTCATGAAAATATATTACAGATCTTTTTTTCTTGCTGCATTCACTTTGCTATCATTATCTGTTTATTCCCAGGGTATTCTGATCAAACTAAATTATGCCCCATCCTTACCAATGGGAAGCACAGCAGATTTTACCGGAAATTTCAGTGGAAGAGGTTATAATATTGAATTTTTCAGAATGACTGATAACCAAAAGGGATTTGGTGCTGAAATTGGAAATTCAAGATTCTTTGAAGAAGTGGCGAACCAAACCGTTTTTTCCGGATCAGTAGCTGTTCATGGAAATCAGTTTAGAAGTGTTTCAATCACCCCGCTTCTACTGCAATATATATTTATATTCAATAAAACCGGACCCATCCGTCCCTATGCCACATTTGGTGCAGGTCTTGGTATCAATACACAGAGAATCGACATGGGCGTTTTTGTGGAAAAGATTCAAAGTAACCAATTCACTATTAAACCGGAATTGGGATTGATGTATGAACTCAGCAATTATGTCGCGGTTAAATTATCAGGTAAATATTACCAATCCTTTGAAAACAGCGCTATGGATTCTCAATCCATGTTGGGTATCAATATCGGCTTTGTTATGTTAAATTTCAGTAATTGATTTTTCAAAGAAACATTGCCGAATGATGGTGACAAAATTTGTTAACCCGTCCCTTATCAAGGTCTTACCAATTTTACGCAAGGCACTTTTTGTCAAGGTCCACATCAGCTATTTTCAGGCAATATTAAATTGGATAAAAAGGTGATTTTGAAACATCAAATGGACCTATATACGAATCATAAGCATTATTTGATTAATTGTAATTAAGCAACCATATGATGAAAAGCTTCCTGACACTTAGCCTATTCCTGCTGATTGAAAAAATTAATGAAATACTATCCGAAAGGATCCCGGGATTCAATAATGTAGTTTCCAAAGAAGGTATTGAAAGAATTGGAACTATCAATACTATTAGTTTTGGTTATAGGTTTCTCATAAATGTTGCGTATAGATTTTGACTTAACGTATTTCCAACGTAATTGATAACCTATTGAAAGAATATCCCCGAACGGATAATTTCAAACTTCAGGTGCTCTTTTCGCTTTGGTAATTCCTTGACGATCATCAAGTAAAAGCCAAAAAATTATACACACCTTGGAGCTTCGATATATGATAAATTCAATTTGAATACCTATATTCGGCATTTAAAACCCTGTAAAATCAACTCTTTTAACCAATTTTACTCTATTAAAGTCAATTCTCTGTTGTTGATCTAATGAGAAAAAAATCTCTTAAGAAAATCCCTAAAAACTAGATGAATGTTCACAACTTCAAGGATTTTAAATTCTACAATCTTTAGTCAAAATCAAATATTTAAATCAAAAACAATCCATCAATTAACTTTCAAAAAATGTAACTTATGAAAACAAAATTCTTTGCTTTAATGATTTTATTTGCTCTGCCATTGATCAGTAATGCCCAGCAAATCAACGACGAAATTAAACTGATTCAATCCGCATTTGGAATGGAGAAAAGAGCCATGCTGGAACAGTATATGGAGCTTCCTGCAGATTCGGGATTTTGGCCTGTCTATGAAGCCTATGAAACTGAAAGAAGAGGATTGATGAAAGAAAGGATATTGATCATCAACGAATACCTTGAAAAATTACCAAACCTCACTGATGCTGATGCTGATAGAATTGCCCTCAGAGCTATGAAAAACACTGCAAGTTTATCGACCGTAGCAAGCAAGCATTATAAGAAAGTCAAAGGTGCTATAGGTGCAATCAATGCCGCCAAATTTGTCCAATTTGAAAATTATATTCAAAGTACGGTTTTACTGGCAATTTCAGAAAGTCTACCTTTTATAGGCGAATTATAAGTTCAATTTATTTGAGTGAAAATAATCAGCTTGCTTCTCAAACCGGAAGCAGGCTTTTTTTTTCTGTTTAAAATATCAAAATTGGTATTTTTAAAATACTCATGTACCTTTAATCAAACAATCTTTTTTGCCCATTTACCTATGAAAAATAATAACTTATTAACTTTACTTTCACTGCTAAGTATACTTATCCTATCCAATTGTGATTCCAAAAAAGGTAGTGAAACAGGCTCTGATGAAAAAACAGATTCTGAAAAGTCTATTTCCCAAGAAGGCATGATATGGATCGAAGGTGGGTCATTCTATATGGGAACAAACGAGAATGATGCCTATCCTGTGGAGAGACCTGCAGTGAAGAGAGAGGTTAAAGGTTTTTGGATGGATAAAACAGAAGTGACCAATGCCCAATTTTCAAAATTTGTAGAAGAAACCGGCTATATTACTTTGGCAGAGCGACCAATAGATTGGGAGGAACTGAAACTTCAGCTGCCTCCCGATACCCCAAAACTTCCTGAAGAGGATCTACAACCAGGATCTTTGGTTTTCAGCCCTCCTGCCCATCCCGTTTCGACCAGAGAAAACGACATCAGTCAGTGGTGGAAATGGGTGGTTGGTGCCAATTGGAAACACCCGGAAGGTCCAAAAAGCAGTATAAATGGACGCGAAGATCATCCTGTAGTGCATATAGCCTTTGAAGATGCTGAAGCATATGCCAAATGGGCAGGAAAAAGATTACCTACAGAAGTGGAATGGGAATATGCCGCAAAAGCAGGAAGAGACCATCAACGATATGCCTGGGGAACGGAATTAAGACCCAATGGAATTTTTATGGCCAATACGTTCCAAGGAATATTTCCTCATCAAAATATAGTGGAAGATGGCTTCCAGGGGACCTCTCCGGTTAAAAGCTTCGCCCCAAATGATTTTGGACTTTACGATATGATAGGAAATGTATGGGAATTGACAGCTGATTGGTTCGATGCTATTCAGTTTCAAAGGATTTCCGGGAATGCACCGCCCCTTGACAGTGCCATGAACAAATGCTACAATCCCACCAATCCTTTTGCTTTGGAAAAAGTCATTAAAGGGGGATCATTCTTATGTGCTGATGATTATTGTATCAATTACCGTCCATCAGCCAGGCAAGGTCATGCTTTTGACAGTGGAACTTCCAATGTGGGTTTCAGGTGTGTCAAATGATTTGATGTAAAAATTAAAATCCACCTTTTAGAAGGTGGATTTTAATTTTTGAATATGCTTGTAAATTTTAATGATAATTTTTCAGCTCTTTACAACAAACAAGGTTTTCCAGTGATGCAGGTTAAAATATTCTAATTCTGCAATCTGAATACCAAACCACCTGTAAATCCAAACTGAGCTAGCGGAGACCAGCCTGATAAACCTACAGAAGTACCTGCACCAGGACTCCACCATAGACTTGTACCGACTCCTACAATAGGCATCATGAGATTTGCCTGAAGCCTGATACCCACTCTATCTGAAGCATAATATTTCATACCTCCTTGAAAACCTGCCGAAAATTTTGTGATATTTCTGTATTCACCATCTGGAAATGCCATAGTACCTGTTCCCATTTTTCCTCCTACGAAAAATGTCATTTTATCTGAGGTTGGAATAAGTCTGTTTACACCGATTGTCGCGTAATGCACTTGTGCCGGTATATCTATATTTTCCTGTAAGCTGTTAGATCTTGCAACGGCACTGGTTCCCATATAACTGTATCCCAATTCAACTTCTGTAGCTTCATTCAGGGAGAAACCCATCATACCTCCCCAAGTTTGGCCATCCCGTAAGAAAGCCCTACCACCTGAGATATTAAAACCTGCCTGAAAAGTATAGCCAGTAAAAGGGGTGATTTCAATGCCTTGCGCCATCGTGTAGCCTAAAGAAAGAAAAGACATATTGATGACAAGTAATAATTTTTTCATATTTTATAATTTAAATTTTTAAAAGAATAAGTTTAATTTAATAGAATTTACCTTTTCGAAATACTTGATTCTATTCAGGTCAAACAAAACATAAAAGTAGTAAGAATCAGATTCATTTAAAAAACAAGTGAGACCTAAAATTTTCCGATTTTGCCAAGGTTATTGGAATCTTTGCAAAAACAAAAAATTTGATTTTTAAAAAGTCCCAAAAACATTTAAAAACCCATTGATAGCATTGAGGCATGCTGTCTTAATCAATAAAATTCAATCCACATGATCACTTGGAAATTCTACAAATGTGGGAAGTTTATTCTTCATGAAATTCAGGTTAATAGTCACCCATATTACCGGGCCATGGTTGATTCTGGCCACAGTGG
>CAZLJT010000159.1:0-8583 GCA_964559905.1 uncultured Aquiflexum sp. | reverse complement strand
ACTTTCGATCAAACCAACCCCGGCCATGATGGCTGAATAGGGAAGGATAATCATAAAAGTCTCCCAATTTAAAGGGACTATAGGTAGATGAAATTCAGGTAGCCCACCTTTTATAGAGGCAAGGTCACCGACAGTTCTGGTATCAAATCCTCCGAATATTACAATCAGGGAAACGGTTAAAATTGCAACCAATGCTGAAGGTACCGCTGTAGTCAACTTGGGAAGGAATTTGATAATTACCATGGTCAAAACTACCAAAGCAATCATAATCACCAAAGGTGTTCCCGTCATCCATTCAAGAGTACCTGCTGAAGTGGTGAATTTGAACTGATCAAATTGTGACATGGCAATGACTATGGCCAGCCCATTGACAAATCCGAACATCACCGGATGCGGAACCAATCGGATCAATTTCCCCAATTTCAGTACACCGACCAATATTTGGATCAAACCCATTAGGACTACTGCTGCAAAGAGATATTCTACCCCATGAGAGGCTACTAAAGCAATGATAACAACTGCAATGGCACCAGTAGCACCAGAAATCATCCCCGGACGACCTCCCATGATGGCGGTGATCAAACCGATAATAAATGCAGTATATAATCCGACCAAGGGACTGACCCCTGCAATCAGGGAAAAGGCTACTGCTTCGGGCACAAGGGCCAAGGCTACAGTCAAGCCTGACAATACTTCATCCTTGAGGTTGACCTGAGTGGGACGAAATAATTTATAAAACATCGTTGTCATGTTTTGGAATAGGTTTAATAGGAAATCTGATAAGGGATAATAAAAGCTAATTGAAATCTCACCAAGACCGGAGAATTGGGAGACTTGCAAAAAATATATTTTCAGGGTGGAGTTACTTTCATCCTAAGAGGGCTTTTAAATTAATTTGAACTGCAAAGGTACTTTTATATTTTAAAAAATTCAGAATATTATTCTAAAATATTAAAAATCAGTTATTTAATAACATATTAGTATCCTCCGAAATCGATTGTTTTGGAATATTATTGTAGATTTGTATTTGATTTAGAGCATTTCTTTATCATCAATCTTTCAGCCTTTGAACTACCTTCAGTTTGTCAGAAAAAATACCGTGATGGTCATTTTTGGCATCATGATGACTGCCTTGTCGAGCTTTGGGCAGACATTTTTATTGGCCCTGTATGTTCCCTTTGTGATGGAGGAGTTTACACTGTCCAACGGATTGATTTCCACATTTTATGGCGTAGCTACCATTGTCAGTGCCACGTTGCTGCCCAAGGTAGGCAAGCTGATAGATACCATTCCTTTAAAAACTTTTACTCTGGCGACAACGGGATTGTTTATTATCTCTCTGTTGTTTTTCAGTTTTGCACAGTCTTGGTGGTATATTCCGGTTGCATTTTTGGGGCTGAGGTTGGCCGGGCAGGGTTTGTATTCCCATATTGCGATTACTTCCATGTCCCGTTATTTTGATGTGAACCGGGGCAAGGCCATTTCATTGGCTTCTTTGGGACATCCTTTGGGTCAGGCAGTTTTACCTGCTCTTATTTTGATATTGATCGGTGTGGTGGGATGGCGGGAATCCCTTTGGATCAATGCAGCTTTGGTGTCGGTGTTGGTCATTTTGTTCACGGTATTTGTACTGAAGGTGGAGTATTTGAAACCTGAAACTGAGGACAAATCCGATACTAGTGTAAAAGAGAACAAGGTGGATAAAATCCGTCAACGGGACATCATGAAATCCAAAGCGTTCTGGTTGTTGGCTCCGAATATTTTCTTTATTCCCTTTGCCATTACCGGTCTTTTCTTTTACCAATTCGCCATTGTTGAATTCAAAGGTTGGAATCAGGGGATCATTGCAGGGGGCTTGACAGCCTTTGCTATGGCAAGTGCATTCAGTATATTGACGGCAGGACCTTTGATTGACAAATACCGGGCAAGGGCATTTTTCCCATTCTATCTGATTCCGTATTTTATTTCACTGATGGTCATTTGGTTGGTACCAAATGTTTGGGCCATGTATGTTTATATGGTATTTATGGGTTTGTCGGTGGGATTTGGCAGTGCCACTGTGGCTGCACTGCAGGTGGAGTTTTTTGGTCAGAAATATATCGGAACTGTCCGGAGTCTGTTCACCTCGATTATGGTACTGAGTTCTGCGGTCGGGCCTACATTATTCGGGGTGATATTAGATGCAGGCTTGGGTTTTGAGACCGTATTTCCAGTCACTTTGGGGATATTGGCCCTGATCATTTTTCTTTCCATACGTTCCATTCCCAAGTATTCCGTGGCGAAGTGGAAGTTTAAAATGAAAAGATTCAGGGGGAAAACCCAAGGTTAGATGATTGAACTGACTTCCCATAATTCAACCTTCTAATTGTCCCGCAGGAGATCCCTCATTCCTACCAATGGCAGAATTTCGGAGCGTCATGCAGAACGAAGTGAGGCATCTCCTGAGGTTCAGGAAAAGGATGACTTTGACCAAAAAGGTTAGGCTTTTCGAGTAATTCAAGCGTCTAATTGTACCGCTGGAGATCCCTCGTGCCTCGGGATGACGCCTGCCTGCCGTAGGTAGGAGAACTCAATGTCATTCCCCTTTCTATAAATGCCAATTTTCATTACTCAGAAAGAAGATACTTCCCTACTTCCTACTTCGGACTTCCGACAATTTTGAACATAGAACTCAAAGCCTGATTTTAGTATTACAAATTCCCCCTGTTCAGCATCTGAATTACCTTCAGGATCTCCTCATCCATTTCTTTGTTTTTGTCAGCGTATTTTTCCTTGGAAGTCATCCCGCCTTTGATACTGATATAATAGGTCATTTTGGATTCTGTAGGAGCAAATGTTACAGACAGGTTATTGGTGGATTCCATTTTCAGGACATTCTCTTTGCTGCCCGGAAAAGAATTGACCTTATCGGTCATAATGCTGATTTTGCTGCCTTTCCTGTAATCCGTGATGGTATTCAGCGGAAAAATCGACTCCAGGTATTTTGGGTTTTTTCTGATCTTGTCCATGATGGAAAGCAGGTGTGATTTCTGCGTTTTTGAGCTGATATCAACGGTAATGGTTTTTTCCTTGTAGAAACCGAATTCCTGATAAATCTCCAATAAGTAATCAAAAAGTGTCAGGCCGGCCTCCCTGTATTCATTTTCTTTTTTTGCAATAGCGAGAATGATTTCCGAAAATGACAGTTCGGAATGAAAAACCTGTTGGTCAATATTGAATCCACAGATGGGTTCATTTTCTGCGGTCTTTTGTATTTCCCGTACGGCATTTTTCAATTCTCCCGGCTCAATGATTTCACTGAGGCAATTCAATCCGGACTTGATGGCCATATATTCGATCAGGTCGGAAGTATGAATGGATTTGACGCAGATCAGGTTTTCATATTTGTCGGAATCCAGCCATAATTTCAACAAAATGGCAGCAACCTGATGGCTGTTCAATACAATAAAAGAGCCTTTTTTATATTTTCTGACAGCAAGTGTAATCCTTTCGTGATTGGGTTCCACTCCGATAATCAAACCATGTTCTTCTTCTATGGCCTTATTGATGGCAGGTTTTAAAGTCAGAAAATTGAATACATTGTCTATTTCATCTTCCTTACCTTCCAAAAACATCCATTCTGATTCCAATCCGGATTCACGGATGGAGCTGACCAAGGCTTCATCTTCAGAATAGGAGGCAATGAGTACTTTATTATTAACAGGTGGCTGATTTTCTTCTTGCAGTTCTTTAATTTGTTCCATTTGAAGTGATTCCATTGTCATTTATTAAGGTTGGTATTTTTGCCAAATTAAAGCGCAGAAGAAGCCCTCTAGAGTTGCGATTGATTATTTGGAAGGTTATCGGGTTATCGGAAAAAAATCAAACATCCTAAGCGCCGGCAAAACCAAATGTGAGTTTCAATTGAATATATACTGTAAAGGTATTGAAAGAATAGGGCAATATGAAGTAAAAGTTAAGGTTTAGGCAATTCTGCTTGTTAATATCTTTGAATCATCGGCTTTATTCTTAGATAAATACAGAAAGTTATCCACAATTGAAAATCAGGCGTACCTGCAAACAGGATTTACATAAGAGAGTTTTGTAGGAGAAATGATTTGAAATTGAATTCCCTTGGAATATTTCATTGCTACCGCTAAATTCGACAAAACCTCCACCAATGATAAAATTTCCCACCAAAGCCAGGTTGGCGCATATAGTTTTTGAGCATGACGATCGGGCTGCAAAAACATTTGATGTAGTCCTGTTGGTCCTGATTTTGGGGAGTGTTGGAGTGGTAATGCTGGACTCCGTAGTGGATCTTCATCTGGCCTATGGAGATTTTTTTTATGTTCTGGAATGGGCATTTACCATTCTTTTCACCATTGAATACGGTCTCCGCTTATGGTTGAGCAAAAGAAAGTGGGGCTATGTTTTTAGTTTTTATGGCTTAGTAGATTTATTGGCGATTATCCCTACCTATCTCAGCTTAATTGTTTTGAATACTCAGTTTCTGGTTGTCATTCGTTCCCTTAGGTTGCTTCGGGTGATCAGGGTCTTGAAGTTGGGCAGGTATCTGAAAGATGCGGAATATCTTTCTGAAGCATTGAGGGCCAGCCGGAATAAGATCCAGATTTTCATAGCTTCCATGCTTACCATCGTGTTGATATCAGGTACGGTCATGTACATTGTAGAAGGGCCTGAAAACGGTTTTACCAGTATTCCTATGTCCATGTATTGGGCGATAGTAACTTTGACGACAGTGGGTTTTGGAGATATCACACCCATTACACCTACAGGCAAATTTATTGCCTCTATGATCATGTTGATGGGTTATGGCATTATTGCCGTGCCCACAGGGATAGTCACCTCAGAAATGACCGCTGCCAATGTAAGAAGGAAAATATCCCAAGAAAGAACCTGTGATTCCTGCGGTAAGACCCAGCATGATAAAGATGCCAAATACTGTAAATTCTGTGGGGATAGATTGAAATAAGGTTTATTCCAAGCTGAGAATTTCCTGAAGATCTTTGATGTGCCCAAACATCAATAAAATATCACCTTCCTCAATTAAAGTTTCCGGAGTGACTACACCTGCCACCTTTTTGATTTTGGATTTGATCCCAAAAATATTGAGCTTTTCTTCCATTTTGATCAGGGTGAGGATATTGATGTTATAATCGTCTTTTATTTTGGTTTCGGCTATGGTCAGTCCGACATATCTCGCAGGGACTTTTACCTCAATGATATTGTAATCATCGGATACATCCAAGGAATCCAAAACGCCTTTCATCTGTAGCCGTTTGGCCATCCTTTCGGCTGAATCTTCCTCAGGGTGAATGATTTCGTCCACACCTATGGCCTTGATGACAGTCTCATGGACTTTATTGATAGACCTGCTGATCAGCCTTTTTACCTGTAATTGTTTGAAGATGGCTGTTACCATGATAGAAGCTCCAAAATTCTCCCCGATGGCAATGACCACTACATCACAGTCTTTTAAGGGAAGGGTTTTGACGGCATGCACATCAGTTGCATCCATGGTAATGGCATGGGTGATGGCATCTTTTACCATCTCTACCTTTTCTTCCCTCGAATCAACCCCAATTACCTCATGCCCCAAATCGGTGAGGCGGGCAGCAAGGTAGCCCCCAAAATTCCCTAAGCCTACGATGATATATTTCATATGGATGAATTTTTTTGCAAGTTATGTGATGAAAACACTTTCTTCAGGATATTTATATCTCAGGGTACGCACTTTTCTAAAGAAAGCTACTAAAATGGTCAAGGTCCCAACCCTGCCCATAAACATGATGACTGTGACCACAAGTTTACTGCCCGTGGTCAGGTCACCAGTAATTCCCAAACTCAGTCCTACTGTGGAAAAAGCGGAGAAAATCTCAAAGGCAACATGAATCAAAGCCATTTCAGGATTGAAAAGGATAACAAGAAAAACCCCCAAACCTATGACAAGGAAGGAAAGCAAAATGACCGCAAATGCTTTCCGAATGGTTTCATTGCTGATCTGTCTGTTGAATACTTCCACCCGGTCTTTGGCTTTGGCAATGCTGATGGTATTCAATACGGCAACGGCTATGGTACTGGTTTTTAATCCGCCCCCTGTTGACCCCGGCGAAGCTCCGATCCACATCAGAATAAGATAGATCAAAATCGTTGGCATCGCAAGTGCACTCATGTCCACTGTATTGAATCCTGCAGTTCTCGGAGTGACCGCACCAAAAATCACCGTCACAAATTTGCCATAGCCACTTAATCCTTTGAGTGTATGTTCAGCCTCGAACAAATAATAGGTCACAATTCCCAAAACCAATAAAATAAAGGTGGTGTAAACGATCAACCTGATGTTGATATTGACCACTCTGGGGGCATGTCTATATTCTTCTTCCCCCGTGATCATTTTTTTTGTGCCGATGACCAAATGCCTGAGATAGTTATAATAGCCGAAGACCACAGGAAAACCAATACCTCCGATAATAATGGTAATGGCAATGATCAAGTGCATGTGATATGCTGTCCTAAAACCCGCTTCGTACAAGCCATTTCCTAAGGTGGAAAATCCCGCATTACAGAAACCTGAAATGGAATGGAATACCGCAAAAAAAACACGGTCTCCAAAATTATCGAATAGTCCCTTGTCCACAACTGAATAGACCATTAAGGCCGCCGCACCCTCCACAATCAAGGTAAACATGATTATTTTGATCAAAGTGGAATTGATGGCACTTATTTTTTCTTCATTGATATAATCTTTCAGAAAAAGCTGGTTTTGCAGTGAATAGGATCCTTTGAAGAAAAACCCGAAAAAGCTTGTGAATGTCATCATCCCCAGACCACCTACCTGAAACAAAATCATGATGATAAATTGACCCATAAAAGTAAAATCAGAGGAAGTATCCAAAACGATCAATCCTGTAACACAAACAGCCGAAGTGGATGTAAATAGTGCATCAATCAACGAAATCCCATTTTGGGTGGCATTTGGCAAAAGCAAAAGGCCGGTTCCTATCAGAATCACAATTAAAAAGCTCATAATAAAGACCATCGCAGGATGGATTGCAAGCTGATTCACATTAAGCGCCAACTTGCTGAGTTCAATCAAAAAAAGTATCAGAATAACAAGATTGGCAAGAAAGGTATTGATATGAAGATTGACGATTTTCTGTGAAAACCCCAGATTGATCCAATCCAAATTGACCATTGCTGCAAATAAAAGCAATAGGATGATAAAAATTTCGGTTATGAATCTAGCCCGTTTGTACCTTTCGAATTCAGAAAACAGCCGGATAGTTAAGCCAATGGCAAGTAGTACCAGGATAACATTATAGAAAATTTTAAAAAATTCAATCTGGCTTTCTTCCGTAAATCCAAGATCATATACCAATACCGCAAAGGCCAAAAAGCTTAATAGCTGAAGGACTTTGTTATTGACTCCAAATATCTTTTTGATCAGGAGCAATCTTTGATCGGGGCTATTGAAAAATGGATCCGAAGACATATCTGTTTAGCATCGAAATGTAAGGAATGCAGGGAATGAAAATAAATTTAGGTAAGATATAAAAAAAGGAAAACATGCCGATGCTTTTTCAATGTGACTTGTTGCATTATTATTTTGAAGATTGTTTGTTGAAATATGTTTTCTCAAAGTCATCTTTGACGGATCTACTCCCAAAAATTAAAATAGGCAGAAAATAATCTTTTTAGTCAGATTTGGGGTATTCCAAAATTCAATCCAATCTTGGCAAACTCAATTTGTACTTGACAGCTATCAATCTTATACTAATGATGACTGAGATAGATATCAGTAAGTTGTAATCCCTTTCCAATCCAAAATAATTTAAAATCAAATACAAAATGGCACCGGTCAGGCAGGCAGAGGCATATATTTCCTTGCTGAACAAAATCGGGATTTCATTGGTCAATGTATCCCGAATCACCCCGCCCATCACGGCGGTAAACATCCCCATGATGGCGGCAATTTCGGGCCTGACTCCCAGACTGAGTGCTTTTTCCACTCCAAGTACCGTAAAAAAAGCAATCCCCAAAGTATCAAACAAAAACATGGTTTTTCTGAGCTTGAGCAAAAATCCCGGAAAAATAAAAGCCGCCAAAACCCCCAATAAAATCGCATACAAAAAATGGATGTCCCCAATCCATACCAATGGATAGGAGCCCAACAGAACATCCCGAAGCGTACCTCCGCCAATGGCTGTGATAAACCCGGTAAACCCTGCCCCGAAAAGGTCATGTTCCCTGTCCCTGACAGCTAGTGCACCGGATATTGCAAACACAAATGTCCCGATCAGTTCAAGTGGATATTGTAAATCCATATAATAATTTTATCAAAAATGATTATCTGCTTCTTTTCCAGTAACCCAATATTCGCTTTCAAACGGGTCGGAAGTCCGATGTACTGGACATTTCAGTTTCCTACCGAGAATTGTATTGAATTACCATTTTACTGGCATCATTGCGTACGTACATATTATCCATTCAAAGGAAATTGTTTTTTGAATGCCATAAAAGCATATCACTGTTTTTTGATATTCTTAGCTAATTATCTATCTTATTGAAAAATATCACCAT
>CAZLJT010000158.1:0-8643 GCA_964559905.1 uncultured Aquiflexum sp. | reverse complement strand
CATCTTTGAAAGATCTAATATGTCATTTGTAAGTTTTTTTAGTCTTTCACTTTCAAAATGAGACTTATACCATTGTCTATAGAAATACATGGCTTCATATATAGATGCAATGGGAATAATGAAGAAAAATGGAACAACCATATTAAAAAGATAAGCCCTTGGAGATAGAGAATAACCCCAAAATTGGGTAGTATCATAAAAATAGGATAAAAAAAACCTTAAGGTCACAGTCAGAAAAACAAACCAAACGACCTGGGTTAAAATCCTTGCTTTTGTTGCTTTAATTGAAGGGAATTTTCTCCTGGAAAGTAAAATGCCCAATCTGTTGGTTTCCCACAACAATAAACTCTCCCCAACACTTAAGGCCATGGCAGTCATCCTGCTGATTTCATTGGCTTCATTTTGGGCATCAAAAAAAACCAGGTTTGAGAGCACTCCGGTCACAGGGACACCGATTATTCTAAGCCATTTGTCATTCAACCGATCCATATTTCTATTTGAAGTAAATTTCAATAAAATCAGTGGATAATCCACTTTGAAAAATCTTAAGAATCAAAATGAATATCCGAACCGTCAAATTTTAATTCCGAACCGGGACCGGGAGTCTATAAACTACCATGACAAATCCAAAACAATAAGGATTGAAACGCTAATTGGGACTTTAAACCCATAAGAATTTTGGAGACTCCCAAAACAAGTCTAAAAATTGGGGATTGGCGAAAATTTATAATTTTGATATGTTGGATGATAAAAATATTCCCAACCCATTTCATATTGAAAATGGGTTTTTGATGTAAATTCACAGCACCATTGACAGCACAAAATCAATGGCTTTTCTTATGTCACTTCATTTCAAAACAGCCGAAACCTATGAGGAATTTGTCGGCATACTTGACCTCCAGCAACAAAATCATATCAAAAATCTTGATTCCATCGATCAGGGTTTTGTCTTTGCAGAGCACAGTGTTGAGGACCTTGTCAAAATGAATTCATTTGCCCCGCACATCATTGCCAAAGATGAAGACCTTGTGGTGGCTTACATTCTTGGCATGACAGTGGAAAGCCGCTTCGATATTGAGATGTTGATACCGATGTTTGAGCAATTCGATGAAATAGAAGTCAACGGCACACCGCTTTCAGCATATAATTATATCGTCGTAGGGCAAGTAGCCGTCGCAAAAGATTACCGTGGACAAGGGATTTTGACCAATGTTATGCACTTTATAAAGAAGTCCATGGAGATAATTTTGACTTTGCCATTACCGAAATTTCTGAGCGCAATCACCGGTCTCTTATGGCCCATTACCGGATTGGCTTCCGGGAACTCAGCCGCTATGTCAATGAAGATGATGAAGTTTGGATTATTGTGGCTTGGGATTGGTGAAACTGAAAGAATTTTCTCACTGCTTTTTGTTTCCCAAACCTGAAAACCTGAGTACATTTGAATTATAAATTTGCTGAAGCAAAAACTGAAAAATTTTGAAATGAAATTGTGAAATTACCCATATGCCAAAAATAATTAAAAGAAAACGACATTTCTTTACCGTCTTCCCGGTTTGGTTTATAGCTATTATTTTTTTGGGGCTTTCCCCTTATCTCCTTGGTATTCTTGGAAGTTATCTTACTGAACTTTCTACAGGAGAACCCTGCCATGAAGGCAATTGTGGCTGGATGGTTCTCCCCTTTTTCACCTTCATCACCCTACCTATGGGAATTCTGGGTTTGCTGGTTTTTTTGGCAATTGTTCTCCAAGATTCAATTGAACTATTGAACAAACCCAAGTAAATTTTTTCCCAAGAATACCTTAAACCGAGTAATCCAAATACCCGAGAAATCATAGAAACCATGGTATGGGGAAGCAAGAATATGTTGAGGTTTCAGTCAGGGATTTGATTTTCAGCTTCCCCTGTGCCTTTTGATCAGCACTTCCATCACTTCATCGAGTTCCATTTCTTTGGCTTCAAGGAGAATCAGGTAGTGGAACAGCAGGTCAGCGGCTTCTCCCAAAAACAAATCTTTGTTATCGTCTTTTGCCTCTATAACTATCTCGACTGCCTCCTCCCCTACTTTTTGGGCAATTTTATTGATTCCTTTAGCAAAAAGCGAAGCAGTATATGATTGGCCTGTGGGGTTGTTTTTCCGGTCCTTGATGATGGCCCTCAAGTGGTCTATAAATAAGGTTTTACTGCTGTTGATCTCTCCAAAACAGGTGTCATCACCCTTATGGCAAACAGGACCTGTGGGTTTTACTTTAACCAGAAGGGTATCATTATCACAATCGACTGTGATGGATTTTACTTTGAGAAAATTCCCGGAAGTTTCACCTTTTGTCCAAAGTCGCTGCTTGGTCCTGCTAAAAAAGGTGACATTTTTTGTTTCCAAGGTAACATCTATGGCTTCCTGATTCATATAGCCCAGCATCAAAACCTTGTTCGATTCCTCATCCTGAATAACTGCCGGAACGAGACCGTCTACCTTTTCAAAATCTATATTTAAGTTGTTCATTTTTGATTCTTGGGATTTTATTTTATGAATTATCCCTGTCTATATGTTTTAATTTTTTCCTAATTAATTGGCTGGAAGTCCGAAGTCTGATGCCCGAAGACCGAAGATTGAAGACGGAAGACGGAAGACGGAAGTGTTTCTCACCTCTCGTTTCTCGCCTCTCGTGTTTTGCTTCTTGGTTCTTGGTTCTTGCTATTAGCTCTTGCTTCTCGTTTCTTGCTTCTTGGTTCTAGCTATTAGCTCTTGCTTCTCGCTTCTCGTCTCTCGCTTCTCGCTTCTCACCTCTTGGTTCTTGTCTCCCCGATTCTCGGGGCAGGCTTTGCTTCTTGCGTCTTGCGTCTTGCGTCTTGTGTCTCAAGACCCACATCTCACCTCAAATAACCTCATTTCCTCACAAATACTCCTTCCAACTCTAAATACGCTTTTAAATCCGGAATTGGAATTTCTTTGAAGTGGAATATACTTGCTGCCAAAGCGGCATCGGCTTTTCCAAAGGTAAAGACATCTTTGAAATGTTGCATATTCCCAGCCCCGCCAGAAGCAATCACAGGAATGGTCAGCATAGCTGAAATTTCCGCTGTAATCTCATTGGCAAAGCCGCCTTTGGTACCGTCATGATCCATGGAGGTCAGCAGGATTTCTCCTGCTCCGCGGTCGCAGACTTCATTGGCCCATTCCTGTGTTCTCAGCAGGGTTGGTTTTCTTCCGCCATGGGTATGTACAAAATCAAGTCCGTCTACATTCCTGGTATCAATGGCAACCACAATACATTGTGAACCAAATTCCTTGGCCATTTTGTTGATCATTCCGGGGTTTTTGACAGCAGCTGAATTGATGGAAATCTTATCAGCACCTGCGCCCAACAGTACCTTGACATCTTCTACAGTAGCTATTCCCCCGCCCACCGTAAAAGGAATATTGATGGCCTTGGCTACTTTGGTGACCAATTCGGTCAAAGTTTTTCTTTTATCAACCGTTGCGGTGATATCCAGAAAGACAAGCTCATCAGCCCCTTCATCTGAATAGATTTTCGCGAGTTCTACAGGGTCACCTGCATCCCTTAAGTCCACGAAATTTATACCTTTTACGGTTCTGCCATCTTTTATATCCAGGCAAGGGATTATTCTTTTGGTCAACATTCAACAGTAAATTTTAAAACAAAACCCTCCAAGGGAATTTCACGATCGCTTTCGTGTACACTTGGAGGGTAGATGAAAGACTAACCTTAACTATTAAGGGAAAATTCCCAAATCCATATAACTGATTGCTATTCTTTCCAAGGCGAGTATAAATCCGGCTGTACGCAGACTTTCAATTCCTTTTTCTTTCCTGGTTCTGTTCATTTCATGGTAAGCAGTTACCATGGTTTCTTCCAATCCTGACAAAACCAAATCCCTTTCAGAGGCACCTCTGATTAACGCATCTCTTTCCTCATCAGTGAATTCCTCCCCGGTTGCATTTTCAATGGTAGCAAGAAGTTTGCGGTATTTTTCCATGTCGTATCTCTTTTCCAGTTTTCCAAAAGAAACCCTTGAAAGATTTTTGAGCCACTCGAAATAGGAAACCGTGACACCACCAGCATTGAGGTACATATCCGGTATGATCATTATACCCTTTTCCAACAATATTTTTTCTGCTTCCTGGGTTACAGGTCCATTAGCTGCCTCGCCAATGATTTTCGCTTTGATATTCGATGCATTTTCAATAGTTATTTGGTTTTCCAGTGCCGCAGGTACCAAAATATCACAGTCATAGGTCAGCATTTCCTTACTGTTTTTAATAAATTCGCCTTTTGGATATCCCTTAAAACCTTTATTTTTTATTTGGTACTTTTTCAATTCTTCAATATTGATTCCTGATTCATCCCAGATACCTCCATTCCATTCAGCCACGCCAATGACTTTTCCACCTGCTTCGCTGATATATTTAGCTGAATAAAAACCTACATTTCCAAGACCTTGTACAATCACTTTTTTACCTCTAAGTCCTTTGGTCAATCCTAGGGATTTCATATCATCCTCCACATTGACTGCCTCTCTGATGCCAAAAAACACACCCTGTCCAGTGGCTTCTGTCCTGCCATCTATACCGTGCTGAGAAAGCGGCTTTCCTGTAACACAGCCTTTGGCATTAATTACTTCAGGACTAAACGCCTCGAAGGTGTCTACAATCCATGCCATTTCTCTTGCACCGGTCCCATAATCAGGGGCAGGTACGTCTATGGCAGGACCTATGAATTTTTTCTTGATCAACTCAGCAGTATAGCGCCTTGTGATCCTTTCTAATTGGTTGACATTATATTTAAGAGGGTCGATACTGATGCCTCCTTTAGCTCCGCCAAAGGGAATATTGACCAAAGCACACTTATAGGTCATCAAAGCGGCCAAGCCTTTTACTTCCTCCTCATCTACAAACTCACTGTATCTAATACCACCTTTTACGGGCAATTTATGATGCGAATGCTGAATCCGATAACCTGTCAAGGTTTCATAAGTACCATCATCATTTCTAAGGGGAAAATGAAACTTGTAAATACTGTTACATTGCTTGATCTGTTCCAATAAACCCGGGTGAATTTCCAGATGTTTGGCGGCATCATCCACAAAACTGCAAACATCATTGAAAAGACTATATTCAGTCGCTTTTTTCATAAAACTGTTATTTTGGTTTTGTCCCGAAGGTACAAATCATTTGACTAAAGTTCTTAACTGGAGGGCATGATATTTCTAAGGATTTCCCATATATCATCCAAAAAGGTAAACGGTACCAATGCTGCGTCCGGGCTGAGACCCATCCTGACCAAGACCAAACTTTCGGAGGGTACTATACATACATATTGACCGTCTTTACCTAAGCCGCAATACATATCTTTGGGTGCATTTGGTGCATAAGAACCCGGTAATTTTGACTGTAGATTGGGAATCATAAATGAATCCGTATCATTAAGCCACCAAAGATAGCCATATGCTTCATTGATATCCTGAGACTGAGTTATCATTTGTCCAAAGTAGTTGCTGTCCTTGATGACCTTATCACCATTCCAATTTCCATTCGCCAAAATCAATAATCCAAATCTCGCCATCGACCTGGCATTACTGAAAAAAACGTTGTTGAAATCAACTCTTTGCCAAGAACCTGTCATTCCAATTTTTGAGGCTAATTTATTATTGAAATATTGGGGAAATGAAATTCCTGTACTTCCTTCAATGACTTTGTCCAATAAGGTATAAGGTGCATTATGATAAGCCCATCGTGTTCCCGGTTCGGCCAGGAATTTAAGGTTTTCAGGAGTGAAATCATCTCTGTTGCCTACTCCATCATCCAAGCCTGAAGTCATGGTCAACTGATGCCAAACGTTGATTTTATCTTCTTGGGATGCTGTCAATGAAGTCCATCCCTTACCGAGATAATCCGAACTTGGATTTTGGATATTTAATTTTCCTTCCTCCTGTGCAATCCCAATCAAAGTTGCTGTCAAAGTTTTTCCTGCCGAAGCCCAATACCAAAGTGAGTTTTGGTCAAAAGGTTGGTTAACAGCCAGTCTGGTACCAAAATATTCTTCCATAACAATCTTGCCATCTTTGAGAATAATAAATGCACGGGTTCCGTTGTCCGCCAGGAGGGTTTTCAGATTTTCTATTTCTGAAATATTCCAATTGAGTTCCTCAGGAGTAATATTTTCCCAAGTATTACCTGAAACAGGTGGGAAATAAAATTCTGGATTTCCGGGGGTTGGTTCCTGTTTTTCTGAGCAGCTAATGAGCAAAACCAAAATTAAAAAAGTGTATTTCTTCATAAAATAAATTATAACGGTTTTATATTCAAATAAATAAAACAAAATACAAATCTATAACGAATCCTTATTGGTTAATGATGTAACCATCCTCCATTTCAATAATCCGATCCGTACCCTCTGCAAATTCCGGATCATGGGTAACAATCAACATGGTCTGATGGAATTCCTCGGCCAACTCCTTAAAAATATTGAATACAATATCAGAGTTCTTTTTATCCAGATTTCCGGTTGGTTCATCACCCATAATAATGAGAGGATCGTTCATCAAAGCCCGGGCCACTGCTACTCTTTGCTTTTGTCCACCCGAGAGTTGATAGGCTTTTTTCAATGCATGATCCTGCATGTCAAATATTCTGAGTTTTTCCATGGCAATATGCTCCAATTCCTGTCTGGTTTTTTGATCAAGCTTGAGCCCCGGAATCATGACATTTTCCAAAACCGAAAATTCATTGAGCAGGTAATGGAATTGGAAAACAAAACCGATTTTTTCATTTCTTATCCTGGAAAGGTGATTGGGGCTTTTATCTGTCACCAGTTCCTCATCAATCCACAAATTCCCTTCATAGTCAGTATCCATGGTAGAAAGTATATAGAGCAAGGTTGACTTTCCGCAACCTGATTTACCCATTACGGATACAAATTCACCCCTTGTCACCTGAAAGGTCACTTCCTTCAGCACCTGGGTTTTGACAGGACTGTAAAAATATTTATTGACTCCTTTGGCTTCCAGTACAGGCTTTCCTTTCATGAGAGGATGTGGTGGTTGTTCTAGTTATTATTTTGTCTTATCTCGCTTCTCGGTTCTCGTCTCTCGCATCTTGGTTCTTGGTTCTCGCATCTTGGTTGGCTCTAGCTTCTCCCAAGGAAGAAAACTTCGAGGTTAGAAAAAAACCTCAAAGGTTGCCCCTCTTATTTCCCCCTAATAATATCAACCGGATCTACTCCGCTGGCTTTCCTCGCGGGAAAATAGCCCGCAAAATAGGTGGTGATCAGACTGAAAACTCCTCCAATGATATAGTATTTGGGATTGAAATCAACAGGAAAAGTCTTGACAGTAGGAAGTGCCTCAGTTTCAAATGGGACACGTTCGATTCCCAAACCTGCCACAAATCCCAATATCAATCCAATAATTCCACCAAAAACTCCAATTGTCAATGCAATAGTGATAAAGATTTTGTTTACATCTCCACCTGAAAAACCAATTGCTTTCAAAATGGCAATGGTATCCATCTTTTCATAAATCATCATATTCAGAATATTATATATCCCAAATCCGGATACGACCAACAAAGTAATACCTACCGCATAACTGATCAAGGTTCTGATCTGTGTTCCTGTTTCAAACTGCGCATTGACTGTCTGAATATCATCCGCATCAATTCCAAAAATCTCCCTGTATTCTTTGGCCATTGGCGGAGCAAGTTCAAAATCCTTCAGCTTCACCTGTATATCGGTAATATAGGATGCCGATTCTCCAAGCATTTTCTGGGTGGTGATTATGGATGCATAGCTCTGTACATTATCCAGATCGCCCAAACCAGACTGATAGTAACCCACAACTTTAAGTTGGATTCTATTCCCCTGAGCGGTGGTAGCTTGGATTACATCCCCGATTTCAGCCAACATCCTATCCGCAGCTCCTTTCCCCAAAATGATACTATTGGCAGTATTCTTTAAGTCCATAAAATTTCCGGCCGTCACATAATCTTCAAAAGCAAACAACCTGGCCTCCTGTTCAACATCAATCCCGTTAATAACTCCTGTAATATCAATGGTTCCCACATTGTAAAAAACCTGTGCTGAAATTTTTGGGGCTACTCCCAAAACTCTTGGATCTTGTTCCAAAGTTCGGATAATAGCATCATTGTTATGGATACTCAATCGACTTGCAGCAGGTTTGATGGATCGGATGATATTGTAAAATCCATTGAAATTTTCAGCAAGATCAATTGGCTGATTTGGATTGGGTTTTATCTCATTGTAAAACCTGATATGTGGGGTCCGGTTTAAAATCAGTCCGTCCAATAATTGATTGAGCCCATTCATGAAACCCAACAATGCGACAAACATGGTAATACTGAAGACTACTCCAATAGCCGCAATAAAGGTCTGTTTAAACCGGGCAATCATCAAGGCCTTGGCAATATTTATGATCAATCCTATCTTCATTACTCTGGTTTAATTATTTCAGTATCTGCATCAATTCCCTGAAGAATTTCTGCTTTTTGATAATCCTTTATTCCCAATTGAACAGAAATGGTATCTCTATTTGAATTGAGAACATATTGATCATTGATGATAAAGTTTCTTGGCAATGTCAAAACATCCTCTTTGGACTGAAT
>CAZLJT010000157.1:0-8653 GCA_964559905.1 uncultured Aquiflexum sp. | reverse complement strand
TTTTTTAGAAGTATGCAGAAGCAAAAAAAGTTCTCTTTCTGGATTCTTTTCCCACCGATTATCAAATTTCAAAAAAACCAGACCCGTTTCTTACCATTATAACTTATTGAAATTGTGGAAATATGGGGATTTTTTACCCAATTGGGGATTTTTTATCGAAACAATAAAGCTGTAAATACCATAACCGTTCCCAAAAGTATCGGGAGGGGATTTGAAAAAATCAGGAAATCAGGTCTAAGGTTTTTAGTGTACTGTTCTTGCTTCCAAAAATGGCATCCACTCTTCCGCATGGAGTTCAGCATAAACTGCCAGAAAAAATCCTAATGTTGGCCTAAAGGGTTCCGAGTTTAGTCTCATACCCACCTGTTCGGGTGTCTTGTCTCCTTTGACAACATTACAACGGTGACAGGCTGTGATCAAATTGTTCCAATTGGTTTTCCCACCTTTGGAACGTGGGACGACGTGATCTATCGTCAAATGTTTGTTTGATCCGCAGTACTGACACTGATGCTTATCTCTTTTAAATAGATTGGCCCGGTTGAGCAGAACTCCTTTGTAGGGAATGTTTTTGTAATGATTGAGACGGATTACTGCTGGATACCTGAAACTTTTATTGACTGTTCTGATGGTAAGTTCTTCATAAAAACTGAGACAGCTAACTTTGTCCATAAAAGTCAAAACGAGCGCCTTTTGAACAGTGACTACTGCTACCGGGCTATGGTCCAAATTCAATACCAAAACACGTTTATCCATAATTCAATCATTAAACTTTTGAACAGAAAACCCGCTGTTCAAAAATATTGTTTCAGAATTTCATCCTATCGAGTTCTCGTTTCACATCTTTCTCTTTAATATCCTGTCTTTTATCGTGCAATTTTTTACCCTTCGCCAATGCTATCTCTAATTTTGCCAAACCTTTATCGTTAATAAAGATTCGGACCGGAATAATGGAAAGCCCTTTTTCAGAAAACTTGGATTCCAATTTATCGAGTTCTTTTTTGTTTAGCAAGAGCTTTCTTTCCCTGACAGCATCATGGTTGTAACTGGCAGCCATGGAATATGGAGCAATATGCATCTGTTTGATAAATAACTCCCCTCTCCTGAAGTAACAGTATGCTTCTGTTAGAGAAACTTTTCCCTCACGGATAGATTTGATTTCTGTTCCCGTAAGCATCAATCCGGCTACAAAAGTATCCACAAACTCAAATTCATGGCTAGCCTTTTTGTTTCGGATATTGATGATCTTATCAAATTTATTCTTTTTTGTGGCCATGACTTATACTACAATTTTTTAAGAATTTCCCTTTTAAATCTAATTTCCAAACTCCTCTTACAACTTCATTCTTGCCTCAGGCACTACATCCAAACCTGAAAATTCTTTCTTAAGATATTTGAAATGGGCAGCCATTGCGATCATGGCGGCATTATCTGTACAGTATTCGAATTTTGGAATGTATATGTTCCATCCCTCTTTATCAGCTACCAATTGGAGTTCATTTCTTAACCCGAAATTTGCCGAAACACCTCCGGCAATGGCAATTTCATTGATTTGATATTCTTTGGCAGCCCTTTTCAATTTTTGCATCAACATCTTGATCAGGGTAAATTGGACAGAGGCACAAATATCGTTCAGATTTTTAGTTATAAATTCCGGATCTTCTTTAAGCCTATCCCTTAGAAAATAAAGGACCGCGGTTTTTATACCACTGAAAGAAAAATTCAGTCCAGGCATATCTGATACAGGAAACCCAAAAGCTTTGGGATTACCTTCCTTCGCATATTTATCTATCAATGGACCGCCGGGATAAGGAAGCCCCAATAATTTGGCGCTTTTATCAAATGCTTCCCCTACAGCATCGTCCATGGTCTCTCCAATGACCTTCATGGTCAGGTAATCTTCCACCAAAACCAATTGGGTATGTCCGCCGCTTACGGTAAGACATATAAATGGGAATTTGGGCTTTGGATCTTCGATAAAGTGTGCCAAGATATGCGCCTGCATATGATTGATCTCGATCAAAGGAATTCCCAAAGCATAAGCAAATGACTTTGCAAAGGAAACACCCACTAATAACGACCCCATCAATCCCGGTCCTTTGGTAAAAGCAACGGCTGATAATTGGCTTTTATCAATACCGGATGACTGTATCGCCTCATGAATAACGGGAATTAAATGTAATTGATGCGCGCGCGAGGCAAGTTCAGGAACTACACCCCCATATTTTTCGTGTACAGATTGCGTGGCGATGATATTATTAAGTATTTTGCCATCAGAAATTACTGCTGCCGAGGTTTCATCACAGGATGATTCAATGGCCAGAATATTTATCTTCATTTCACATATTCCTTGAAAAAGAACCCCAAAGTTACGGAAAAAATGCTGAAAGCCTTAAGGGTGATCTTCAAGTTGTTCCTTTTCCTTTTGTTTGGGATTTTCCTACTCGCCACTGCTCTTCAAATCCCCTATATACAAACTCAGGCCATTAAGGGAATAACTGGATATATTTCCAAAAACACAGGTTTTCAGACCAGTATTTCAAAAGTAAAAATAAGATGGTGGGATGCTATCAGTCTCTCAGATGTCATCATCTATGATCAATCCGATAGTCTGATGGTGGACCTGGAGGAAGTCTATATAGATTTTTCCATCGGGGGACTCTTTGATAGAGACAACCCTTCCCTGGATCAGATAAAAATGGAAAACGGCCAGGTTCATTTACTTTTTCATGAAAATGAAGATTATTTGAATATCTCTGAATTTTTTAGCAGGATCAATCAACTCCTTCCTGCAAAAAAAGACCCTGCCTCAAAATCAGGGAAATTTAATATCACAAATATTTATTTCAATAAAACTTCTCTGGACATCATCAACTATAAAGCAAACCCGGTTACTGAAGGCTTTGATTATAACAATCTCAGATTTACGGATTTGGTGGCAGATGTGGACGATTTCTACTCCGATGGACCAGAGATAGGCATGAAAGTAAATTACCTCAGGGGAAATGAATCCACTTCAGGGCTTGTTTTCCAACAGCTGAAAACAGATTTTACCTATTCCAACACATTTATGGAGTTTGATAATTTGTTTTTGCAATCCAATAAAACTGAAATTAAAAATTACCTGCGATTGAGCTACGAGTCTACGGAATCACTCTCCAATTTCAATGAAAAAGTAACTATTCTTGCCGAACTTGATGAATCCGTACTTGATATTCAGGACCTTAGGTATTTTGCAGATAAATACCCAAAAATTGAAGACAGAATAGTTCTCAGCGGTCGCATCGAAGGGACTGTCAATGAACTTGCTTCCGATGAGTTGCTGATAAGATTTGGAAAGCGCAGTGCCCTGTTTGGAAAATTCAATATTATGGGATTGCCTGATATTGATAATACTTTTTTTGAAATGTCTTTGATGAATTCGGTCCTGAACAGTGCGGATCTGGTTCCTTATATCAGTGCGGAGGCAAGAAGAGAAATCCAGAAATTCAGGGATATCCGATTTGATTCCGATTTTTCAGGATATCTCCATTTCTTTACTGCCAATGGTAATTTTAGAACAGGTATCGGAGATATTATCGGGAGACTGAGTTATAAATCCAATGATGGCCAACCCACCTTTAGAGGAAGACTTGAAACCAAAAATCTTGATATAGGAATTATTCTGGAAGACAGAGAGAGATTTCAGAAAGTAACCATGACGGGGCAGGTAAATGGTACAGGTCTGCAATTGAAAACCGCGCTCTTAGAAATAGATGCAAGTATCAAGAGTGCGGGTGTAAACGGTTACAATTATACCAATATCGAAACAGATGCAACCTATGGAAAGGATTTGTTTAGGGGCAAAATAGTCGTCAATGACCCTAACTTAAGGGCATCTGCAGAAGGAGTCCTTGATGTCAGAGACGGAAAGGATTCTATCCGTTTGGATGTAAAATTGGACACTGCTTATCTGATGGAATTAAACTTGGTGGAAAAAAATATTTTTGTCAGTGGCAATATTGAAATGGATACAAAAGGAGTAACCTTGGATGACATTGAAGGTATCGCCAGGTTCAGAGATGTGAATGTGAGCTATGAAGGAAGGAATCTTTTTGTGGACAACTTCTTTTTCCAATCATTATTCACCGATGATTCCCGCCTGATTTCTTTTAATTCCGATTTAGTAGTGGCCGGTATTTCAGGTAATTTCAAAGTAGACCAACTTCTGAATGATGTTCAGAATCTAAGTCAGGAATATCTCGCTATCCTAACCAATTCAGGTGAAAAAAAATCCTATTCAAGAACAGACAAGCTTGAACCCTACAGTATTGATATCAACATGAATTTTATTGATATCAATCCCATCATTAACCTGCTTGAACCTAGGATGTCCATCTCCAAGAATATATTGATTGAAGGGGCTTTTTATCAAACCACGGAAAATGCGGTACTTAATTTTTTCTCCAGTATCGATACAGTTTTTTATGATGGGAATTTTCTGTTCAACACCAATCTTGATTTCAATACTTCCAAGTTCAATTTTTCGGATGATGTGCTTGCCTCATTTTATATATTTTCAAAAAAACAAATTTTAAATTCCGGTCTGACATTTAATAATCTAGCCATTGAGGCTATTTGGGATGAATCCAACATAGACTTTTCTTATGGTCAAGATCAGCTTGAAACCGGGAGTTTTGTGAGAATAAAAAATGAAATTACCCTGTATCCGGATCATACCACTGTCGTTTTTGAACCATCAGAATTAAAAATCCTAGACAAAACCTGGCATTTTGCTCCGGAAAACAATATCTATATCTCCAAAAATTCATTCCTTTTTGACAACATCAAATTATTCAATCGGGAACAGTTTATTTCACTGAACGGGATGATAAGTCCCGATCCCCAAGATGTCTTGGGACTGGAAATCAATCAAGTCAATCTGGATTTTTTCAATACACTCAGCCTGAAGGAATTTAAGGGAACTGCTAACGGGAACTTTGGGCTGACAGGATTCTATGAAACCCTTGGGGTCAACGGGCAACTTAATATCGAAGACCTTTTTATTAATAATTTCTTGATCGGTGATATTGAAGCCGCTACTTTTTTTCAGAATAAACTGATCAACATTGAATTGAATAATATCAGACAAGGTAAAAAAGTGATTTCATTGAATGGTTATTTGAGCAGAGATGACGAATTGGCCCTGAATACAAAATTGAATGACGCCGACCTTTCTGTATTGGAACCTTTCCTATCTGATTATATCACGCAGATGGGCGGAACTGTAAGTGGCGACCTGATTATCGAGGGTAGTTTGAAATATCCTGTGGTTATAGGAAGTGGTAAGCTGACGGGAGGTAAGTTATTGGTAAATTATCTCAATACATCTTATACAGTTGATGGGAATATAGTCTTTAATCCCAATGAAATCAGTTTCAGAGAACTGATAGTCTTGGATGTCAACGGAAACCGGGCAAGAATGCGCGGGGGCATATCGCATGATTATTTCTCAGACTTTATTTTGGATATCAGTTCAAATCTGGAAAATTTTCAGGCACTTAATACGAGCAGCCGTGACAATGAAATATTTTATGGGACCGCCTATGTCACTGGTACACTGAATATCTTCGGAGCAGCAAACAACCTGGACATTACCGCCCGGGCAACTTCCCAACCAAACACCCGGATCTATATTCCACTTGGCTCTTCGAGCGTCCAAGCTCAGGAAGATTACATCAACATTATCGATATAAGAGACACCCTTCAGGTAAAGGTTTTGCAGGAGACAGTGGAAAAACTTGCCATCCGCAACCTGAGGATGAATTTCACTTTTGATATTACTCCTGATGCCTATACCGAGATACAAATTGATCCTAGAACAGGTGAAAACATACAGGGCCGTGGAAGAGGAGTTTTGACAATGAATATTGATACCCAGGGAAATTTTTCCATGTTGGGAAATTATGAAATCACTGAAGCCAAATATAATTTTTCGCTTTACAATATCATCAGAAAGGAATTCATAGTCCAACCTGGAGGAAGGATTTCCTGGTACGGAGATCCATATGAAGGTGAAATGGATATCCGGGCTTATTATGAGGAAAGCGTTTCTTTACAAAACCTGCAAACCAATCAATCCTCCGGGATTGAAGATCCACAAATGAGAAGAAGATGGCCTCTTAAAGTCAATATGGACTTAAAAGGGAAAATTCTTTCTCCTACCATCACTTTCAATTTTGACTTCGCTGAATTTCCCACAGAAGGAAATATCCAAACGTATATATCCGCTTTCCAAAACAGAATAGCCAATGACGAACAGGAAAAAAACAGGCAGGTTTTCTCTGTCATCATGATGCGTTCTTTCTCACCGGAGGGACAGTTCAGTGGAGTCAGCAGTATAGCTACATCCAACCTCAGTCAGCTTCTTTCCTCCCAATTAAACAGTTTTATAGCGCAGGTGGACCAGAATCTTGAAGTGGATATTGATCTTGCCAATCTAGATCAAAATACGCTTGAAACATTTCAACTCAGAGTTGCCTATACTTTTTTGGATGGCAGATTGAGAGTAAGTCGTGATGGCGGATTTACGGATTTGCAGGGAAATACAGACCTAAACAGTATTGCGGGAGATTGGCAGGCTGAATATCTCTTTACCGATGATGGCAGATATAGGATGAGGATTTATAACCGTAATAATTTCAATACATTCACCTCACTTTCACTTGCCAGAAATGTGGCAACATACGGGGTTTCTGTTTCACAAAATCTCGCTTTCAACTCCTTCAGCGAACTCTGGGACCGTATAAGAAACAAAGAAAATGAAAGACTCCGCATCAATGACAGTGATGATTTTTTGAGATATGAGTTTGAGGAAAGAGAAGTATGGAAACCTATAGAATTGAATAATCTGGATAAAAGAGTCAGCCCCTTGGATTACCAAATGGATCCTGGGATAAAAAACCTGCGAAAAGAAGATGAGGATTAAAACAATTCCTATTCCTGTTTATTACACTAACAGTAACACCTAAGAATATGGAAAAAATCAGTTTATTTTGGTTCAGAAGGGACCTGAGGCTAGAAGATAATACAGGGCTGTATTATGCCAATATGCAGGAAAAAAATGTATTGCCGCTCTTTATTTTTGATAGGAATATACTTGACGATCTGGAAGACCAAAAGGATGCCCGAGTATCTTTTATTCATACCCAAATAAAAAATATCAGCACCAAACTTGAAAAGTATGGGAGTTCCCTTTTAGTTAAATATGGTAAACCTTTAGAAATTTTCCGGGAATTATCGGAAGAATATGATATTCAAAATGTATATACTAACCGTGATTACGAGCCTTATGCCCGGGATAGAGATGTGGCCATTAAAAATCTATTGAAGGACAAAGGGATTCAGTTTTTGGATTTTAAAGATCAGGTCATTTTTGAAAAAGAAGAAGTGGTAAATGGGAGCGGTGAATTCTATAAGGTATTTACCCCCTACAGCCGCGTATGGTTGGAAAAATTTAAAAATACCCCCCCAGAGTTATTGAGTCTGGAAAAAAAGAAAAACAATTTTTATCAAACTCCACCCCTTCCCATTCCAAGTCTCGGTGATATGGGCTTTGAAAAAACCGAAATAGAAATACCTCCTTTGAAGATTGACAAACCTCTGATACAAAAATATGATACCATCAGAAATTTTCCGGCAATAAAGGGGACTACCCGATTGGGAATACATCTGAGATTTGGGACAATAAGTGTTCGAAAGCTGGCCCTTGAAGCTGCAAACTTAAACTACACCTATCTCAATGAACTGATATGGCGGGAATTTTATATGATGATTCTTTATCATAATCCTGAAGTGGTAAACAAGGCATTCAAACATCAATATGACCGGATTCCTTGGAGAAATTCGGAAGAGGATTTCGAAAAATGGTGTGAAGGCATGACAGGATACCCTATAGTTGATGCTGGTATGAGGGAACTAAACGCCACAGGGTTTATGCACAATAGGGTAAGAATGATTGTAGCAAGTTTTCTCACAAAACACCTCTTGATCGATTGGAGATGGGGAGAAGCATATTTTGCTAAGAAGTTGCTTGATTTCGAACTATCTTCGAACAATGGTGGTTGGCAGTGGGCAGCAGGGACAGGCACAGATGCCCAACCTTATTTCAGAGTCTTCAATCCTCAATCCCAAACCGAAAAATTTGACAAAGAATATAAATATATTAAAAAATGGGTTCCCGAATACGGCACAGACAACTACCCCAAACCAATGGTTGATCATAAATTTGCCCGGGAAAGGGCCTTGGAAACATACAAAAACGCATTGAACACATGAATATTGGAGATAGAGTGAGATTGCTGCATGGCAATGAAGAAGGAGTTATCACCAAGATTTCAAAAGGTGGTAGAGTGGAAGTGGAAATAGAAGATGGTTTTCACATCCCTGCAATGAGAAATGAGGTAGTCGTGATTTCTGCCACAGAAAAGCAATACTTTGGAGGGGAAAAAACTCCCGAAATAGATAAAATTGACAACAGACTTACCCCAAAAAGCGCCAAAGAGGAAGGCTTGTTTTTGGCATACCTTCCCATCAATGACAAAGACCATAGTATTTACCTTACCAATAATACCGGCAGGGATTACATGGTTATCGTTTCCGAAGTTTATGGAGACAA
>CAZLJT010000156.1:0-8692 GCA_964559905.1 uncultured Aquiflexum sp. | reverse complement strand
GTAGTATTTATGTTCGTCCTCAATTCATTCCCGGCAGCTTTGAGTTTCTATTACTTTGTTTCCAATATGGTGACGTTCGGACAGCAGGCTATCATCAAGCTGTTTGTAGATGATGCCAAAATCAGAGAGAAGGTGGAAGCCAACAAATTGAAAAACGTCAATAAGAAAAAATCCAAATTCCAGCAAAAACTGGAAGACGCCATGAAGGCAGCTGATGCCAACAAAAAGAAACCTTACTCATTAAAGAGACCCTCATTTGGGTCTCTTTTTGTTGGTAGTTATATTATAAAATTGTGAATTGATTATTACTTATCGCATCAGACGGCCTGAAAAGCTTATAATCAAGCCATTAACAGAATCTCCTGCCGCCTGTGGATAACATTTCGTTTCATCCAAAAATTTAAATGATATATTTGTAACATTAGCAAAAACAAGAATATCAACAGACATGATCGAAATTACTTATTACGGCCATTCCACTTATCTCGTAAAGATCAACAATACATCAATTCTTTTTGACCCGTTTATCAGTCCCAATCCCAAAGCATCCCAAATCAAAGTAGAGGATATCAAACCAGATTATATTCTGGTCAGTCATGGTCATGAAGACCATTTAGCTGACGCAGAATCAATTGCCAAGGGAAGTGATGCGATGCTGGTGTCGAATTATGAAATTGCAGTTTGGTTTGCTGAAAAGGGTGTGGAAAAGTACCATCCCATGAATCATGGAGGCAGTAAGAAATTTGATTTTGGGAAAGTGAAATATGTAAATGCCGTGCACAGCAGTACCCTCCCTGACGGTTCCTCAGGAGGTGTAGCCGGAGGGTTTGTGATTGAACATGCGAATGGATGCTTCTATTTTGCGGGCGATACAGCACTTACTTATGACATGAAGCTGATCGGTGAAGAATTCAAAATTGATTTTGCCTTTCTTCCTATCGGAGATAATTTTACTATGGGAATAAAAGATGCTATCAAAGCGGCAAGTTTTGTAGGAACAAAAAAGATCATAGGCATTCATTATGACACTTTTCCATACATCGAAATAGATTCTGAACTGGCAAAAAAAGAAGCTGCAGAAGCAGGAAAAGAATTGATTTTGCTTAATATTGGTGAAACTTTTACGCTCTAAACAATTTATGGGAAAAGTTATTGCTATTGCTAACCAAAAAGGAGGCGTAGGAAAAACCACTACAGCAATGAATCTGGCTGCCAGCTTGGCAGTTCTTGAATTCAAAACTTTGGTGGTAGATGCCGATCCACAGGCAAATACTACATCGGGACTTGGGCATGACCCAAAAGAAATCAACACTAGCATTTACGAGTGTATGGTTGACGGAATTGACATCCGGTCTATAATTCTACCTACGGAAATAGAAAAACTCGAACTTATCCCGTCCCACATAGACTTGGTTGGTGCGGAAGTAGAGATGATAAACCTGGAAAACAGGGAGGAAAAAATGAAATCTGTGATCAGCAAGATTAAAGATGATTATGATTTTGTTGTCATTGATTGCTCTCCTTCTTTGGGTTTGATTACTATTAATGCCCTTACAGCTGCTAACTCGGTAATTATTCCCGTTCAATGTGAGTATTTTGCTTTAGAAGGATTAGGAAAACTGCTGAATACCATAAAAATCATCCAAACAAGGCTGAACCCTGAACTCGAAATAGAAGGGATTTTGCTCACTATGTATGATGTAAGATTGAGACTGTCCAATCAGGTGGTAGAGGAAGTAAGGATGCATTTCAAAAACCTGGTATTTGATACCATCATTCCGAGAAATGTCCGTTTAAGTGAATCACCAAGCTTTGGATTACCGGTGATTGCATTCGATGCCGAAGGTAAAGGCGCTGTTGCCTATCTGAACTTGGCACATGAAATTGCAGTCAAAAACGGAATGGAAAAAGTAAATTGAATGAATGTAATTTATGACTGAAAAAAAACCTACACCAAAGAAAAGTGCGCTGGGAAGAGGTCTGGGAGCTTTGCTGCAGGATTCCCCTTCAAAAAACAAACCGGATTCATTGATTCCAGGACATCCTTCTGCTGGAATTTTCGAGATTCCACTTTCAAATATTCAAGTCAATCCTTTTCAACCAAGGACATATTTTGATAAGGAGGCCTTGCAAGAGCTATCCGAGTCAATACTTACACAGGGCATCATCCAACCGATTACTGTCAGAAAACTTGAAGAGGGTGAATATCAATTGATTGCCGGTGAGCGGAGGTTTCAGGCTTCCAAAATGGCCGGACTGGAAAAAATCCCTGCCTATATCAGAACTGCCAATGACCAACAGATGTTGGAAATGGCACTTATTGAAAATATTCAGAGGGAGAATCTCAATGCGCTTGAAATTGCCCACTCCTACCAAAGATTGTTGGCAGAATGTAACCTGAAACAGGAAGAACTCGGAGATAGAGTAGGGAAAAACAGAACCACTGTCAATAATTACCTTAGATTACTTAAGCTACCACCTGATATTCAGGCCGGACTGCGGGACAATAAAATTACCATGGGGCACGCAAGGGCCCTCATCAATGTAGAAAGCATCGACAAACAATTGGCGATTTTCAAAAAAACTGTCGAAGAAGAGCTCAGCGTCCGTAAAGTTGAAGCCCTGGTCCAGGCAATCAATGGTTCCGTTGATGATAAGCCTGAAGAGAAGGGACCAAGCTTAGATCCGGTAAGAAAATATGAAATCGGAAAAATCCAACAAAGATTATCCTCTCATTTTGGATCCAAAGTACAGCTTAAATCAGACTCGAAAAATAAAGGCGAGATCAAAATCCCTTTCCGTTCATCTGATGACTTAAATAGAATCCTTGAAATTCTGGAGATTATCTGACCTTTGAAAAAGGAATTATTCAATAGCCTTTTGTACAACAATAAAAAAGCAATGATAAATACTTCTATCATTGCTGTTTTTGTTTTATTGCCCGCGTGGACTTCTTTTGCACAAAATGAAGGAACTAGGCAAGATACAGTCAAGGTGAACTTAACAGAAAAAAATATAAAGAATCCCCAAAAAGCCACACTCCTATCTGCAGTACTTCCAGGATCGGGTCAGTTATACAATGGAAAATCATGGAAAATCCCATTGATCTATGCCGGATTTGCTGCCAATATTTATTTTATTGAATTCAATAACAGGAGGTACCAATTCTTTAGGGAAGCTCTTTTCGCCTTCGATGAACCAGGAGGGGCAACCGACCCAAACCGACCATTTCCCAGCTTGAACAGGGACGGACTGGTGAGAAATGTCAACTATTGGAAGCGTAACCGGGATTTGAATTATTTTCTTTTTATAGGTATTTATGCACTCAATATCATCGATGCTAATGTTGATGCCCATTTATCAGCCTTTGATGTCAGTGATGACCTGACATTCAAAATTGAACCTTCTTATGAATCCCTGACTGCCGGCGGGGGAAATATAATGGGTGTATCCTTAAAAATTAATTTCTGATCAAGTATGAATATTTTATTACTCGGTTATGGTAAAATGGGTAAAATCATAGGTGAAACTGCAGAATCCCGTGGACATCATATTGTAGCCAAAATCAATATTGACAATAGAATTGACCTGGACAGTCTTGACCCTTCCAAAATAGATGTGGCCATAGAATTCAGTCAACCTGATGCAGCTTTTGGCAATATCAGTTGGGCCATATCAAGAGGAATTCCCGTAGTGGCCGGCACTACCGGTTGGCTGGATAAAAAACCTGTTATTGAAACCCTCGCAAAAAACAATAATACAGCATTCTTCTATGCTTCCAATTTCAGCATCGGTGTCAATATTTTCTTCAAAGTCAACCGATTTCTTGGCTCACTGATGAAAGATCAGGATTCTTATCATGTCAGCTTAGAGGAAATCCACCATACCGAAAAAAAAGATGCACCAAGTGGTACTGCGATTACATTGGCAGAAGCAATAATCAATGAAATCCCCAGGATAAACAACTGGACACTGTCCGATAATACGTCCGAAAACGAACAAAGTCTACCTATCACCTCCAAAAGAATCGACCCTGCTCCGGGAACACATATTGTACGATATCGTTCTGAAATAGATGATATTGAGATTTCCCATACCGCCCATAACCGGAAGGGTTTTGCAGTTGGTGCAGTTTTGGTGGCAGAATGGATAATTAATAAAAAAGGTGTTTTATCAATGGATGATTTCCTATCTTTCTAAAATTTTAAACTAAAATGACTCAAGTTAAAAAGAAAAAATCAGCGGCCCGTGAGTGGGCAGACGCCTTGGTTTTTGCAGTAATTGCAGCCTCACTTATCAGATGGCTTTTGCTCGAACCTTTTACCATCCCAACAGCATCCATGGAAAAATCACTTTTGGTCGGTGATTTCCTTTTTGTAAGCAAAATGCACTATGGAACCAGGTTCCCCAGAACTCCATTACAGGTTCCTTTGACACACCAAAAAATATGGGGGACAAATGCCAACTCCTACTTGGATTGGATAGAACTACCCTATTATAGATTACCCGGATTTACCTCAGTCAAAAGGAATGATGTAGTAGTCTTTAATTATCCCTCAGAGTTTGAATACCCCGTGGACCTGAAGACCAATTATATCAAGAGGGCCGTTGCCATCCCGGGCGATGTACTGGAAATCAAAAAAACACAGGTATATATCAATGGTGAAGTAGGATTCAATCCAAAAGAAATGCAGTTTTCTTATGATGTGATGACTGACAGAAATCTCAGCCCGGATTTCTTTGATGATTATGGGGTCAATAGGGACAGCTATTTGCCCTTTTCCAATGGCTCCGGCTATATGGTGATGGCCACCGCTGAATCAGCCGAACAATTACAAAAATCCCCTGCAGTAGGTTCAGTGACCATGCGGGTGGATAGAAGTGATTTTGGCGATCCCCGGGTATTTCCTGACGGAGCCTATTTTGGTTGGAACAAGGATAATATGGGTCCACTAACCATTCCTGCCAAAGGCTGGACAATCACCATGGATGCAGATAACCTTGCCAAATATGCTTACACCATAGAGAATTTTGAAGGGCATGATAATGTAGAGGTGAGGGATAATGAACTCTATATTGATGGACAAAAAGTAGATGAATATACCTTCCGTCAGGATTATTATTTTATGATGGGTGACAACAGACATGATTCACTGGATTCCAGATATTGGGGCTTTGTGCCCGAAGACCATATTGTAGGCAAAGCCTGGTTCCTATGGCTTTCCCTGGACAAGCACAAATCCATGTTCAGCAAGATCCGTTGGAGCAGGTTCTTCAACGGAATTAACTGATAAAAAAGCCAGGCCGAGAGACCTGGCTTTTTTGTTTGGATTTTTGGTTAATGTATTTTTTGTATATTGGCTTTTAACTAACTTCGTAAAGATGCAGAATCTAAAATAATATTGGTTTTGTACCTGATATGGGAAACAACTTTGATGATGTTATTTAGCACTTAGGATATGCTCTGAAAGGATGGCTGGATATTCAGGCAGCTAAAGAATAAGTGCACGAAGTATGCAGCACAAGAATAGAAATAGGAACAAAAGCAAAAGACCATTTGTCAAAGTTGAGAAAAGGTGATAAACAAAGCTTTTTGCAAATCAAAGAAAACAAGTCAGTGATGGAGAAATTCCAACTGGATAATTTCGATTTGATTACTCGGTTTTTGGTTTCGGTTTAATTTAAGGTGGTCGAATTCCACCATATTAAAACCAACGAAATCGATGGGTTTTAAAAAAAATAATTATGGCAAAGAAAATAAGTACTATAATCGTTAAGCAAATAAGTGTAGATGTATTTCAAACTGAAGAACAAGAGTACATTTCATTAACAGATATTGCAGCTTTTAAAAATCCTCTAGCTCTAAAAGATGTTGTCAAAAATTGGCTAAGAAACCGTAGCACAATTGAATTTATAGGACTATGGGAACGAATAAACAACGCAGATTTTAAAGGGGTCGAATTCGACTCCTTTTTATTCGAAGCAGGAAGCAATAGTTTTACACTTTCCCCAAGTAAATGGATAGAAAATACTCATGCTATCGGAATTATATCAAGGCAAGGCAGAGGTGGAGGTACTTTTGCCCAAAGAGATATCGCTTTTGAATTTGCTTCATGGATAAGCGCTGAATTTAAATTGTACCTTAATTAAGGAATATCAACGCCTAAAAAAAGTTGAAAACAAACAATATAAACTCGACTGGAACCTGCAACGCACCCTTGCTAAGGTCAATTACACCATCCATACTGATGCCATCAAAGAACGACTGATTCCTCAAAAACTAACCGGAAAACAAACTTCTATAGTCTTTGCCACTGAGGCTGATTTACTGAATATGGCACTTTTTGGAAAAACGGCCGCAGAATGGCGGGCTGAAAATCCCGATGCCAAGGGCAATATGCGGGATGATGCCACGCTTGAACAACTCGTAGTGCTCTCCAATTTGGAAAGTATCAATGCCGTACTCATACGCCAAAGATTAGAGCAATCAGAACGCCTGAAACAACTCAACCAAATTGCCATTACACAAATGACTTCTTTGGTCAATAATTCGAACCTGAAAAAACTGAAATAAAGATTATTTATGATCTGATTTTTCTCTATCTGAATTCTCCCGCTAAGCCTAGGTACTATCTTTTGCAACTAGGCTTTCTATTTCGTGGAGTTTGTAACTAATTTTGTAGAAAATTATTTTCCAAATTGGGATTGGTCGGTATATTTCGACAACGTCCGCGATGATTGTCCGGAGCCGCCAAGCCACCAACGAAAGTTCATGCTACACTGAGGCTGGGCTCAGTTATGGGAAACAGTTCAATAAATGCTTTCAAATGATTACATGCTATGATAAAAAAAATCGTTGACTCAAAGCCGAAGATAAGCTTTGTGTTTTTGACTTATTTTATAACCTACATCTGCTGGTTTTCTCCATATTTTTTTGAGGTTCCTAAAGATTTCACTGCCTGTTTGCTTTTACTGGGGATGAGTGCACCATTTATTTCGGGTTTTTTGATAGTACTAATTCGTTCCTCCGTCAGACCTATCATTTATGATCGGCGAATTTTTATTATTACTTTTCTGATACTTTCCTTCGTTATCGTTTGCAGATTTGCTTTTGCCGACCACGAATACTTTGAATCAGGATTAAATTTTATTCCAAAGATTTCCGAAATCGGAATTTTTGCCTGGGTCTTTCTATTTTCTATTCTTATCTTAATTTCCTTTACGATAAGTAATTGCCGTAATGGGCAATTGAAAGGAAACTACCTGCAATCATTTTCATTTTCGAAATCAAAAATCAAATGGTATGTAATTGGCTTCCTCCTGATACCGCTGATATTTACTGGATCACATTGGAGCGGACTTTGGTTGGGTTTAAAAAGCGAACAGGCATCAATTAATTTCCACCCTCTTTTTATACTAAACTATTTTTTTGCTTTCTGTTTCCTTGGTGGTAATGAAGAATTTGGATGGCGTGGTTTTTTGCAGACTGAAATGCAAAAGTCATATAGCCCATTGGTATCACTAATTCTAATTTCGTTGCTTTCTTCTTTTTGGCATCTTCCATTATACTTTAATGGAGTTTTTAGTCATGAAGGTATCGCGGCCTTTCCAAGACAAATAATCGTTACAATACCTGTCTTGATTATTATTACCTGGCTCTATAATAAATCAAAATACTCGTTGCTAGCTGTAATGCTCTTTCATGCGATGCTCAATAGTGCCGGCGCATTTTCAGCTACAATTGAAATTCTTCTGGGGTTAATATTGATACTCTGTATTTTTCTGATAGTAAATGGAAGAATGTGGAAAAAGCAGGAATTGAAATATGAAAAATAGACCATGAATATGGATCGGACTTCAAAAACCGTAAAAACTCTGTTACAGTATTTGGATATTATTTACAATTACATCCCGAAAATTGTCTAGGAGGAAAGGATATGAGGATGAAATTCCATCCTCTACTATTAGTATTTTAGTCTGCAACCTTAAAATACAAAAAAGAAAACCCCGAAAAAAGCTCAAAAAAGCCGGTTTCAGGGTTTTAATGTTATGTTTTTATTAGTTATTTTACTGATTTTCAGATGCTTGTGAAAAAACCAAGAATCCCTATTCTAACAAAGTCTATCCCATTTTTTTCTTCAACCCTCCTACATCTGCTTTTTTCATGACTTCATTGTTGAGGACAACAACAGGTCCCGATTTACAGAAGTCCATACATTTTGTTTTGATGATTTTGTATTGGCCTTTGTAATCTTCGGAAGTGATCAGGTCTTTGATTTCCTTTTGCAATTTCTTGCAACCAGCCTTTTTACAATCAGATCCGTTGCATATAAATATAAATTTGCGGTAAGTGGCCATTTTGGTTTGGAGAGTTGTAATTGTTCCGCCTCAGCGGTCAGTTTTAAATGTTTTTGTGGTTATTGATTGGTAAGGTCTGCCTGCCTTTTCTTGTATTCTTATCCAGCTAATGCGTCCTCTATTTTCGCGCATCTTGATTCTTGTTTCTTGGCTCTTGTTTCTAATTTCTCGGCTCTCGCTTCTCCGATCTCAAATCATAAATCTAAAATCTCCAAACTCTACCCATGCACCATCTGCATCAGTAAACCACAAATATAAGCTCCATAGGTTCCAACAGCATAACCCAAAACGGCCATCAATACGCCAACAGGGGCCAATGAGGGATTGAATGCTG
>CAZLJT010000155.1:0-8721 GCA_964559905.1 uncultured Aquiflexum sp. | reverse complement strand
TGATAAATATTATAATTATGTGGTTAAATGTATTTTAAATGTAAATATACTTCATCAAAAAACAAAAATTATTTTGCTAAATTCAAACAATGAAAAATCTTGTAATTATCCGGCATGCTAAATCTTCTTGGGACGACCCCCTTTTAAATGACCATCAAAGGCCTTTGGCAGATCGGGGTTTAAGAGATGCTCCAAAAATGGGGAACCGATTGAAAAAGAAGGGCATAATCCCTGATGCCATGATTTCTTCAGATGCAGAAAGAGCAAAAGCCACAGCTTTGATTACAGCTGAGAGCTTGGATTTTCCTAAAGAAAAGATTCGTTTTACTCCTTACCTCTATCATGCTTCGGCATCCGATATGCTATCTGAAATCAAAAAAACAGCTGATTCAGTCCATACATTATTTGTTTTTGGTCATAATCCCGGTGAAAATGACCTCATCTGGAAACTGGGAGGTGAAATTGACAACCTTCCCACATCCGGCCAATTCGGATTTAAATTTGATGTCAATTCCTGGTCTGATATTGGCAAAAAGAATGCGAAATTCTGGTTTTTTGATTATCCGAAAAAATCCTGATCAATGATTGTTAAAATTGCCTGATATCCTGAAGTACTCCTGAAAATTTATCAGCATTTTGAATCAGATAAAGTATTTTTTCTGCAGCTTTTGAAGGGCTTAACAATTCATTGTTTTCTTTTAAATCCTTGAATTTTTTTAATGCAGAAAAGCTACTTTCTTTAGCTGACCTGATATCAGACTGCATTTCTGTGTCTACCACCCCCGGCGCTACTGCAAAAAAACGAATACCTGATTTATTCATTTCTGCCTCAACCTGTGCTGCTTCTGTCATCATATTCAATGCAGCTTTTGTGGAAGAATAGCAAGACCAACCATCCAAAGCCTTTTTCGCAGCACCTGAACTGATGTTGACCACTATCCTGTCAGATTGGTTTAAGGCCAGATATTTTTTTATAAAAACATTCATCAAAATAGCAGGAGCAATGGTATTCACTTCGAATATTTTTTGAATATTCTTATCATCCAATTCACCCAAATGATCTATTTGTCCTATCCATCCGGCATTATTGATTAAAACAATTTTTTGGTAATTCTTGAAAGGAAAAATTTCATCTGTATTTTCTATGAGATTTTCAAAATTACTCAAGTCCAACCGGATCTGTTTAAAATGAGGATTATTTCTATCCTCGACAGTTCTGGAAATCCCAATGACTTCATTCGATCGGTCTCTAAGCAATTGCCTCACTAAGGCATCGCCTATCCCCTTGCTTGACCCTGTGATGATATAAAGATTTGAGCCTGACATTTATTGAAATCGTTTATAAAATCAAAAAACAACCAAATCTCAGTTTTTGATCAAACTGAGATTTGGAAATTCACCATTGATTAGAGAATGTATTGTGACAAATCCCTGTTTTTTACCAATGAAGCCAACCTTTCCTCCACCATTTCTTTGGTAATCATTATTTTTGAATTGGCCTCTATAGTATCGGGAACATCAAAAAGGAAGTCATTCAACAAGTGACTCATGACGGTGTGCAGCCTCCTTGCACCGATATTTTCTACTTCTTCATTGATCTTAAATGCCAACTTGGCAATTTCCCTGATAGACTCATCATTGAAATCAAGAAATACGTCTTCTGCATCAAACAAAGCCTGATATTGCTTGGTCAGTGCATTCTTTGGCTCCTTTAGAATCCTGTAGAAATCATCTTCCGTCAGACTGTTCAATTCCACTCTGATGGGAAAACGGCCTTGAAGCTCAGGAATCAAATCAGAAGGCTTAGCCACATGAAATGCCCCTGCTGCTATAAACAGAACATGATCAGTATTTACTATTCCGTACTTGGTATTTACTGCACTTCCTTCTACTATGGGTAACAAATCCCTTTGTACTCCTTCACGGCTTACATCAGGTCCACTTCCACCTTTTCCGCTTTTTGAAGCAATTTTGTCAATTTCATCGATGAATATGATACCATTGTTTTCAGCCAAGCGCAAAGCTTCTTCTTTTACTTCATCAAAATCAACCAATTTAGAAGTTTCTTCTTCCATCAATATTTTCCGGGCTTCGGCTATGGTCACTTTTCTCTTTTTGGAGCGCTTTGGCATCATACCGGAAATCATATCCTGCAAACCAGCCATACTAGCATCATCCATCATTCCATTACCGATCATTCCGATACCGACTGGTGGACTTTGCTTCACGTTGATTTCAATTTTTCGGTCTTCCATTTCACCGTTTTTCAATTTCTCTCTGAAACGGTCTCTGGTTCGTTCATTGAGATCATCTTCTGAAATCAAATCAGGTTTGAAATCTGAAGAAACCGAAGTCGTGGGGCGGGTAAAACCAGTTGTTTTTACAGAAGGAATAAGGATATCCAGAATAACTTCATCTACCGAATCAGCTGCCTTCTCTTTGACTTCCTCATTTTTTTTCTCTCTTACCAAATGAACGGATTGTTCCACAAGATCTCTTACCATACTTTCTACATCCCTGCCCACATAACCTACTTCGGTAAATTTTGATGCCTCCACTTTAGTGAATGGGGCATTGGCTACTTTAGCCAATCTTCTTGCTATTTCGGTTTTACCAACACCGGTAGATCCTATCATCAAAATATTATTGGGAACGATATCCTTTTGGATGTCTCCTTTGACATTCATCCTTCGGATCCTGTTCCTCAGAGCTATGGCAACGTTCCTTTTGGCGTCATGCTGCCCTATGATATATTTATCCAATTCTGCGACAATTTGCCGAGGAGTAAGTTCATTGATGTCATTTCTCATATTGTTGTTATTAAAACATTCTCCATTCATTGATTGAGGTGGATATTCCGAATATATTGGATCCACCGGGTATATTGTAAAACATCCTGGAATAGGATAGTTCAAATTTCTTCACTTTGAAGGCAAAGCCTCCAGAAAAACCTCCTGCACCTGCACCCGAGGAAGTTTCAAATTCTTTTCTGATCAAATGGTTATAACCCAATCTTAAAGTGAAATTATCACTGGGTAAAATTTCCACACCGAACACCGCCCTGCGGAATATTTTATCAACGCCTGATATGTCACCATTGTTACTGCCAGGGTTTGGGATATAGAAATCTGTTTCCCTACCGTTGAGATTTCTCAGCGAAAGATGAAATCTAAATGGAGCATATTGAGGCTTGAAACTACCCCCTATCCTAACGTCAGTTGGAAGTTGCAGTTTTTGTCCTTCTACATAAGTACTTAGGTTGAAACCCAAATTCCTTAGATTCATTCCCAGGACCAAGTCCATCTCAGGATGATGGTAATTGACGCCAAAGTCGAATGCCAAAGCGTAGGCATGATACCCTTCCAAAATAGATCCAAGTATCTTGGTATTTACCCCATAACGGAATACCCCAATTTGATTTCCATAACCTACTACCAATGAAAATTCATTGGCTCCGAATTCCCCTGTAGGTATTCCAATGGCATCAAAGCCTTCAAAGTTGCCATAATCAAAATACTGCAATCCAATGCCAATAATTCCCCCATTTGACAATTCGGTATTAAATCCGATTGTAGCCACATGGATTCCTCCGGGAAAATTGAGGTAATGAAATGCAGGTGTATTGACAGAATTACTGTCCAATAGTGCCGGATTGGACATAAACATCATCACATCATTTCCGGCTGTCAGATTTACCCCACCCAAACCTGCCAGTTTGGTAAAGGAAGGATTGTCAACAAAATTATAAGCGGAATTGGAAGTCTGGGCATTTGACATTTGCTGAACCATAACTAAACAGCCCAAACAAAAAATCAAAAGGTATTTCCAAGGATAGCCCAAATTCTCCTGAATGTTTATTGGTTGATCTGGAATTTCAATTTACAGAAGCACTGTTTTCAGTGACTACTGGAAACTTGAAGACCATCGCATCTTCTACTTTTGTTTTCATTAACGCAATTTCCAAAACCTCTTCTACTTTATCGACAAAGTGGAATTCCACGCCTTTGATATACTCAGGATCAATTTCCTCAATATCTCTTTTGTTGCTTTGGCAAAGAATAATATCCTTTATCCCTGCCCTTTTTGCTGCAAGGATTTTTTCTTTGATACCGCCTACAGGCATCACCTTTCCTCTCAAAGTGATTTCCCCGGTCATTGCAACCCTGGATTTTACTTTTCTTTGGGTATAGATAGATGCCATAGCTGTCAGCATAGTTATCCCAGCTGATGGACCATCTTTAGGAACAGCACCTGCAGGAACGTGAATATGGAGATCATAATGATCAAATACCCGTTCATCGATTCCTAATTTTTCAGCCTTGGATTTGAGATAGGAAAGTGCAGTCATGGCTGACTCCTTCATTACCTCACCCAACTGACCGGATAAAGTGAGTTTCCCTTTTCCCTTGCTGAGTGAAGTCTCTACGAATAAAATCTCTCCTCCTACCGAGGTCCAGGCAAGTCCTGTAACCACTCCGGCAACACTGTTGTCCTGGTAAAATTCTTTATCAAAAATCTCTCCACCTAATATCTTCCTTACGAGCTGGGGAGTGATTTTCTTGGAATACTCTTCTTCCATGGCAATGGATTTAGCCACATTTCTGACGACCTTTCCAATGGCCCTTTCCAGGCTTCTTACTCCGGATTCTCTTGTATAATCTTCAATGATTTTAACCAAAGCAGCCCTGTCAAAGGTAATGTCTTTACCTTTCAGCCCATGCTCTTTCCGCTGTTTTGGAACAAGGTGTTTTTTGGCAATCTCAATTTTTTCTTCCAGAGTATATCCTGTCACTTCAATCACCTCCATCCTGTCTCTAAGGGCAGGTTGAATATTATCCAGTGAATTGGCTGTAGCAATGAACAAGACTTTGGAAAGATCATATTCCACTTCAAGATAATTATCAACAAAGGTGCTATTCTGTTCCGGATCCAAAACTTCCAAAAAAGCAGAAGAAGGATCTCCTCTGAAATCAGAACTGAGTTTGTCTATTTCATCCAATACATATACCGGATTGGAGAATTTGACTTTTTTCATATTCTGAATAATCTTACCCGGCATGGCACCCACATAGGTTTTTCTATGTCCTCGGATTTCGGCTTCATCATGTACTCCGCCCAAAGACATCCTGATGTATTTCCTTCCCAATGCTGTTGCGATTGATTTACCCAAAGAAGTTTTACCAACTCCCGGAGGGCCATACAAGCAAAGAATAGGGCCTTTCAGGTCTTTTTTCAATTTTAATACCGCCAAATATTCAATGATCCTTTCTTTTACTTTATCCAAACCATGATGATCTCTATCCAATATTGCTTTGGCCCGTTTCAGGTCAAAGTTGTCTTCGGTATATTCACTCCAAGGCAACTCCACCAAAGTTTCCGCATAGTTCAAGGCAATAGGATATTCAGCTGCAGAGGGATTGATACGAAGGATTTTATCCAGTTCTTTTTCAAAGTGCTTGGCCACTTCTTTTGGCCATTTCTTTCTTGAACCCTTTAGCCTGAGTTCTTCAACTTCCTTTTCAGGTCCTTCTTCACCCAATTCTGTTTGCAGGACCTTCATCTGCTGGCGCAAAAAATAATCTCTTTGCTGCTGATCGATATCTGTATGTACTTTTTTATGGATCTCACTTTTGAGCTCCAGCATCTGTATATCCTTCATCATAAATTCAAGCAACAAAGTTGCCCGCTCAACACCATCATTGATTTCAAGCAATCTCTGTTTGGAATCAACCGGTGCGTTGATATTGGAAGATAAAAAATGAGTCAGGAATGCGGTATTGTCAATATTGTCCAAAGCCACTTGCGCTTCTCTGGGAATTTCTGGATTAAGATGCAAAATTTTGGCCGCAGCCTCTTTGAGGGATTCCTCAAGTGCCTGGATTTTCTTATTGTTTTCAGGAAAATTCTCATCCAAAAACTCCACCCTCGCGGTGAAATATGGATCTTCGGTCAAGGTTTCGCTGATCTTAAAACGCTTTTTCCCTTGGATAATAATAGTAGTATTCCCATCGGGCAGGACAATCATCTTAATGATTTTGGCCAAAGTTCCTACATGATAGATATCCTCCCATGAAGGATCATCATTTTGTGGATTGACCTGGGCACAGACCCCTATCAGCTTATTTCCTTTTTGAGCTTTTTTTACAAGCCTGATGGATCTTTGTCTTCCGACTGTGATCGGAATCACCACTCCTGGAAAAAGTACTGTGTTTCTAACTGAAAGAATCGGAATCTCTTTGGAGTAGTCTTCCGGATGTTGTAAAGAATCATCTTCCTCGTCGGTGATAAGTTGAATCAGGTCACCTTCTCCTGCGTAATCTCCTACCATTAATGATTGATATAATTGGTTTGCGTAATTATTCATAAAGGACAATATGACAGTTGAAATGTCATGTAAATTAAATAAGAAATATAAAGCTTCAATTTAAGAAAGCTATCACCATAAAATCAATGTATATGCCAAGGTTTGTTAAGGTACAAAATGGCAGGTTAATAAGTGAAGTATTCAGGATCAAATTCCCTGATTAACCCTGAATTATTGTAAATGTAAAATTTATCACCACTTTGAAAGGAGAGCTCGAAATTATAACTACCTATGTTAAACCCAACCGAATTGGAAACATAATTTTCTTCCAAGGTTATCATATTAACCCTTAATATTCCGGAAACTGTAAGCAAATAAAGATTATTCTTGAAAACAAATATTTCGTTGGATCTTGGTATCCCTCCGGGATTCAATTCTTTTATCCGGGGGTAAGATTCAGTAGCCGGATCGAACTTCATCAAAGACACTCCGACAGTACCTTCATATTCCTGACCCAGTAGATAAAGTTCTCCCTGATACCAAAAAGGGATGTATCTTCTAATAAATGGGTCTGTTTTAATTATCCCTTCAAACTTTTCCCATATTTTTTTCTCAAAATCATATCTCCATCTATCATTGATTTCTTTATAACCGAAACCCTCACTATAGGAAAACCCCCCATCATAATACAAATATTTATCAGTAGCAAAAACTGCTAAGGGATAAGTTGAAGTTGTGGGGATATTCTCCAATTTTACAAGCCTATCCGACCTGGTATCAAATTCAAAAAACTCCGGATTACCCGGGTTATTGAAAATATTTCTGGAGGCAGTGTAAATTTTTCCATTAGGACCTGAAACTGCAAATATCGATGCTAAGTCATATAAGCTTTGTCCGTTACCAGTTACAAATACAAACTCTCTAGTTTCTGGATTTAATTTAAAAACTGACTTATCTATGAAAAAATAACCTATATCATTTACCGTAACCCCACGGTTAGCACCACCATAATCCGGTTGAAAGCTTTCTGGAACAAGAATAAAGGGCAAAGAGGCATCCTTAAATTTCACTGTCATAGAGTTTTGGGATTTAATCCCTACATTATTCAGATAAATTTTCATTTGTCTTCCCAATGGATTATACTGTCCATCAAAAAACAGGGAAATATTATTTCCCTGGATTTGCGAAGTATTTATAATTGATTCAGGTAGATCCCCAATAAAACTATTATAAAAATGATAGTGTAAATTGGGATTGATCGTCTTTACAATGATATCATCCCAAGAAAAGATCTCAAATTCCTGCCCTGGTTCCAATTCACTGGGATTAATATTTACAAGATTCGTCAATACGAACTCTTCAGCTTTGATTTTAAGCACAATTTTTGGCAATTGCTCAATGAACGGGGCTTTCAGCTCAAAACTGATCCCGTTTTTTGTAGATTCAAAGATCGGTAAGGAATATCTAACACCGCTTCGTTCATTTACGTACTCAATTTCAGCATTCAGATAGCCTAGATAATCCCCCTGAATGGTAACGGTTTCATCAAAGTTTTTTACCTGAATTGGAGATGGAATTATCAGAGGCCTCCTGAATTCCACCATCTCATTGATCAATATTGATTTTTCGGCAATTTCAATTAAAAACTCAACTTGCTCAGGTTCATTTGAAAATGAATTTACCTGAAAAGGACCAGGCAAAATAAACCGAAAATAATCATCCTTTACCTCAGTGATTTTGGCATTACTATCCCTGACCCAAATTGAATAGTTCTCTGCAACCCTACTAAAATTTTTCCCATATACTGTAACGGTATCTCCAAAATAAACTTGCTGGGGAAGTTCCATTTTTTCAAAAATGAAACCTTGTGACCCTTTGCTGATGAAGTTAACCCTGTCAGAATAAGTTATTCCAGCGGTTGTTTTTATAAATGCAACAACTGTATATTCCTTTCCTTTTACCATAGAATGTCGTGCTGACATTTCAAAAAATTCACCTGGTTTGCCCGTTTCTTTTATGATTTCCGCATATTCATAAGTGGGATTAGCTCCTTGAGAATAGACAAACCCGTACTCCAAAATATCATCCGATCCGAAATCATAGACGTTTGCTGCAAACTGTACACCATTTTCATCAATGTCCTGGATAAATGCAACACTGAATCTTGGATTGGTCCTCGGAGAAAGTTCTTCTTTTTGGCAGGAATAAAATAGGATTGTTAGAAGTACAAGCGATAAAATATATTTGTTTTTCATGATTCAAAACTTATTAAAACCTGACTCCGATTAAAAATGAAAACATAATCTGATCATACTTGGTCATATTATTGAATAGATCCAATGAAATGGCATTTTTTAAATAGTCTACCTGAATTTCAGATGTTATCCCCATCCGGCCTTTGGATTTAAAATACATTC
>CAZLJT010000154.1:0-8784 GCA_964559905.1 uncultured Aquiflexum sp. | reverse complement strand
CTACACTTGATTTGGTATATACCGACAGAGAAGAAATCACGGAACAGGAAGTCATTGATGAAGGATTCACTTTGGATGATGACTTTCATTTTCAGGGTGAAATTCCTACCGTGTGGGAAAAGCCTCTGAAGGAACTTTATGCAAAATCAAAATGGTCAAACAACAAATTGGATGAAGAGGGCGGAATCAATATACTCACCAAGGACAGGCACGGAAAAATCAGCAGGACCACACCTTTGAACCAACAGGAATGGCAGCATTTTGCTCAGGACTATATTCAGGCGATCTATGAAATCGACAAAAAAGAAGCACCCCTTACCCTGAATTATATTGTCCGGGATGAAAACAAATCTCTTGAAATCAATCTGACGGTAAAGTTTTCCATCAGAAAGGTAGAGGTTTATCTGAATGGCCAACCCAAAGAAGCGGATTGGGAGGAAACAAGAATACTGCTTTCATATATTTTTTTACCGGATTACGATTACAGCAAAGCAAAGCAAAAACCGCCCCAACATAAAGGTCAGTTTATAGATTGTGGGGATGGCTATTGGCATGAAATAGGAAAAGGAGTCATCAATATTGACGACTCCTTTGATGCTGTGGGCAAAATCAAAAAGGGTTTTGCAAATTTGATATCAACTTAGGGGGTAGCATTGTCGTAAAATTCCCTTACAAATGCCAAAAGCTGATTGTCAGTCATTTTATCACTGCTTTGCACAGCAAACCATTTACCGTTAAAAGACTTGTTTTCCCTTAACCGGTTTCTCATTTTTTCTTTGGCAGTACCCGGACCGAACAAGAAGATATCGTCAAAGGCATGGAGCTTGGCTTCCATCAATTTGAAGTACTCATTGTGTTCATTTTGGGTAATGTTGTTCTTTTTGTGTTCATTATTGGAGGTATGTTCCGGATTTGGGGAAAATCGTGTCATGTCATTAACCTCACCTTCTATCCTTTTGATACTTTCATAAGGAGATTCTATAGTCTCGATGACTTCAACTTTACCATTGTTGTACCCTACCAGATGGGCTTTGGAGTGGTCTATCCAAACCCCTACTTGTTTATAAGAATTATTGCTCATTAATTTTAGGTTTATTGTTTTACTTTATTTTTTTTAAAATTATCAGGCTTTTTGACAAGCATCTTAATGTAATGGAATTAAATAAATCTTCCTTGTGATTTGAAAGTTTAATTGTGGTTTTTTTTATTTTCGGCCAAACTGATATTCTCAATTCCCTTGAGCATTGCGTCCGGATTAAAGGAAATGCTGTCAATGCCTTGCTCAACCAAAAATTGAGCAAATTCAGGATAATCACTGGGTGCCTGTCCACATAAACCGATTTTTTTTCCCACCTTTTTGGCTTCTTTGATTACTGAAGCCAACATGTATTTTACCGCTCCGTTGTTTTCATCAAAAAGATCCGCTACAATGGCAGAATCCCTGTCTATTCCCAAAGTCAGTTGGGTCAGGTCATTGGAACCTATGGAAAAACCGTCAAAAATTTCGGCAAATTCCTTTGCTAAAATCACATTACTTGGAATTTCGGCCATGACATAGACTTCCAAACCATTTTTCCCTCTTTCCAATCCATACTCCTTCATGGTTTCCAAGACCTTTTTCCCTTCAGCTACAGTCCTGCAAAATGGAATCATCAGTTTTACATTTGTAAAACCCAACTCATCCCTGACCACCCGCATGGCTTCGCATTCCAATCCAAATCCTTCCTTATACCGCTCATTGTAATATCTGGATGCTCCCCTGAAACCCAACATGGGATTTTCTTCTTCCGGCTCAAATGGTGCTCCACCTATCAATTGCGCATATTCATTGGTCTTGAAATCACTCATTCGAATGATCACATCCTTGGGATAAAAAGCAGCCGCTACCATGGAAAGATGTTCGGAGAGCTTTTCTATGAAATATTTCTTTTTGTCGGGATAATGCTGGGTAATGGCAGCAATGGATCTTTTATCGTTACTGTCAGCCATGGAACTGTAATTCACCAAAGCCATAGGATGGATCCGGATGGCATTGCTGATGATAAATTCCATTCTCAATAACCCCACCCCTTCGTTTGGGTAAAAAGAAAACCGAAAAGCTTTGAAAGGATCGGCTAAAATAAACATGGGCTTGGTTTTGGTGGGTTCAAAAGCTTCAAAGTTGATTTCCTTTTCGGTCCATTCCAATTTGCCATCATAAATCAAACCTTCATCACCTTCTATACAGGATACCGTAATGACCTGTCCATCCTGTAGCTTATCTGTGGCATCACCGGTTCCCACTACCGCATGGATCCCCAATTCCCTCGCTACAATAGATGCATGACTTGTCCTTCCGCCTTTATTGGTCACAATACTGATCGCCCTCCGCAACATGGAATTCCAATCGGGATTGGTGATATCCGCCACAATAATATCTCCGTCTTTTACTTTGGATGAATCGGCTATGGACTTGACAATACAGACCCTTCCGGAGGCAATGGAGGAACCAACCGCTTTTCCTTTTACAATTGGCTTTGCTTTTGAAACTAAGGTGTATTCTTTGACTGTAATCCCGGATTTCTGTCCATGAACAGTCTCGGGTCGGGCCTGAACAATAAAAAGTTCTCCGGTCAATCCATCTTTTGCCCATTCAATATCCATGGGAAGACCGTAGTGTTTCTCAATTTTAAAACTCCATGAAGCAAGTTTTTCTACATCTTCGGGCTCCAGTGAAAAAGCGTTACGTTCAGCCTGACTTGTTTTGATATTGGCCACAGGTTTTTCCCCGCCTTTGGCATAGACCATTTTATTTTCTTTCTCACCCATTTTTTTGAAAATCACACTTTTCAAGCCTTTTTCAATAGAAGGTTTGAAGGCATAAAATTCATCCGGATTAACGGCCCCTTGTACCACGTTTTCACCCAATCCCCAAGCGGAAGTAATGTAGATGGCATTTTCAAAACCTGTTTCGGGATCAATGGTAAAAATCACCCCGGCACTTCCTATATCTGCTCTTACCATTTTCTGAACCCCGACCGAAAGTGCCACCTGCATATGATCAAAACCGTTGTCAATCCTATATTTGATCGCCCTGTCATTAAACAGGGAAATATAGCAGCGGTGTATGGCCTGAAGAAGGTTTTCTTCCCCCTCAATATTCAAAAAGCTATCATGCTGCCCTGCAAAACTTGCTGTAGGCAGGTCTTCCGCTGTTGCGGAACTCCTTACTGCAACGGATATATGCTGTCCACCGGACAGATTCCGGAAGGCTTCTAAAAAATCTTCTTTCATTTCCTTTGAAAAAACACCGGAAGCAATCAACGAGCGGCATGAGTCGCCCACCTCTGCAAGATTGCTTAATTTTTCAGTATCCAAGGTGTGGAGTTTTTCATTCAGCTTATCTACGAGTTGATTCTCATTTAGAAAAGTCCGGAAAGCTTCCGAAGAAGTCGCGAATCCATCAGGGATGCTGACCCCTAAAGGGCCAAGTTCTTGGATCATTTCTCCCAAAGAAGCATTCTTCCCTCCTACCGTGGCAACATCTGAATTCCTGATCTTTTTGAAAGGTATGGTATATTGTGACATGACTTTATATTTTGGGCTTTGTTTATGATTGTGGAATTTAAAACCTTCATCTCAAAAATTATATGATGAAAATCAGCAGATTAGCTGACTTTTAAATTTTTTGCCAAATCAGCATTATCTTTCTGGCAAAATAAAGACGATTATCAAAATGAATGAACCACAGGGAACCCGAATCAACAAATACCTCAGTGAAGTGGGCTTCTGCTCCAGAAGAGCAGCCGATAAGTTGATCGAAGCAGGACGGGTTACCATAAATGGGGAAATCCCCGAAATGGGGACAAAGACATTTCCCGGTGATGAAATCAGGGTGAACGGCAAATTGATTTCAGAACCTGAAGCAGCACATGTTTATATAGCTTTCAACAAGCCTATAGGCATTGTCTGTACCACCGATACCAAAGCTGAAAAAGACAATATCATCGATTTTATCAATCATACTAAACGTATTTTTCCAATTGGCCGCTTGGACAAACCCAGTGAAGGACTGATTTTGCTGACCAGCGATGGGGATATAGTCAATAAAATCCTTCGGGCCAAAAACAACCATGAAAAGGAATATGAGGTAACGGTGAACAAACCCATTACCAAAGATTTTATCAAAAAGATGTCCAATGGAGTTCCTATTCTGGATACGGTCACCCGTAAATGTGAGGTAAAACAAATCGGGAACTTTAAATTCAATATCATCCTCACTCAAGGCCTGAACCGACAGATAAGAAGGATGTGCGAATACTTGGGATATGAAGTCACCAAATTGAAGCGTATCCGAATCATGAACATCCCACTGGATCTACCTGTAGGGAAATGGCGTGACCTGACAAAACAGGAAATGGAGGAAATCAACCGCTTAGTGGCAGACTCCTCCAAAACATTCGATGACTAATCGGGTATAAAGCAGGGCATTTTATAAATATCAGTCTTTGGCATGATGTTGGTCTAGTTGATAATAGATGATGGATTCCCATTAACTAATACTAAACCAACTATTCTTATCATGAAAACTTTAATGTTTAAATCGGGCATATTTGCCCAAATCCTGGTTGTTATTTTTCTAGTTAGTTGCTCTAGCTGGAACAACACGCAAAAAGGCGGTACAATCGGTGCAGGTTCAGGTGCTGCCATCGGAGGCATATTTGGAGCCAAAAAAGGGAATACCGCTGAAGGTGCAGTTATCGGCGCAGTAATAGGTGGTGCAGTGGGGGCAGGAATAGGAGTCTACATGGACAAGCAGGCTGAAAAATTGGAACAAGAAATGAAAGATGCTGAAATTGAAAGAGTGGGTGAAGCCATCAAAGTGACTTTCGATTCAGGAATCCTTGTCGGATTTGATTCTTTTTCCCTTACACCGGCTTCTCAGGAAAGTATAATGAAATTTGCTGACATTCTTAATGAATATCCCGATACAAATATTACCATTGAAGGTCATACGGATAACAAAGGTGAATACGATTACAACCTCACCCTATCTAAAAAAAGAGCTGAATCAGTACATAATTACCTGAAGATGCAGGAGGTCAGTGGGGATAGGATGATCACTAATGGATATTCATTTGATAGACCGATAGCTGATAACGAAACAGATGAAGGCAGGTCAAAAAACAGAAGGGTTGAAATTCTAATTACAGCAAATGAAGATCTGATCGAAAAAATCGAAAAAGGCGAAATAAAAGCTTAGAAGACAAATTTCAATGAAACTACCGAGTCATTCCTATTGGAGTGACTCTTTTTTTAAGTCCATGCGATAAAAATCTTTCATTTTTCAGGGAGTGTTCAAGGTCAAAAACCTTCTCATAATTTGATGATGCGGGTTTCTAATTTCCTATTTTTTAAACCCATCTTTTCTGAATCGATCAATATCCTTCATTTCATTTCTTTCTACATTTTTTTTTTACATCTTGAGAGTTAAAATAACACATCATGGACAAGAGAACTTTCCTTAAGAATCTTGCGGTTACAGGTTTGGCTTCATCAACCTCCTTCAAAGCACTATCGGAAACTATAACGGCTTATGAACATATCCACCCTAAAAACCTTGCAGTTGATGAAGATTTTTGGTTAAAGATCAGAGCAGGGTATAAACTCAAACCTGATTATATCAATCTGGAAAATGGGTATTATTGCTTTATCCCAACCGAAACCCTTGAAAATTATCTCAGTCATATCCGTGAAATCAACTTTCAGGCTTCCTGGTATTTCAGGACTGTCCAATGGGAAAACAAAGACAAAGTAGCAGCAAGATTGGCTACAACCTTTGGGGGGACTCCCGATGAAGTGGCCATCACCCGAAATGCAACCGAATCACTGGATATCATCATTTCCGGTTTTCCCTGGAAAAAAGGAGACGAGGCCATTTTTGCACATCAGGATTATGGAAGTATCAAAAACATGTTTGAATTGACTTCCAGGCGACATGGTATGGTAAATAAGATTGTAGATATCCCACTTCATCCCAAAACCGATGAGGAAATAGTCAAAATTTATGAAGATGCCATTACTCCGAATACCAAGCTGATTATGGTCAGTCACATGATCAACATCACAGGGCAGATTCTTCCTGTCAAAAAAATCTGTGATATGGCCCATGGCTATGGGATAGATGTAATGTTGGACGGGGCACATTGTATTGCTCATTTTGATTTCAGGATTGATGAATTGAACTGCGATTATTATGCCTGCAGTCTGCATAAGTGGCTGAGTGTACCTTTGGGTGCCGGTTTGCTTTACGTCAAAAAAGACAAAATCAATAAAATATGGCCCCTGTTGGCTCCCTATGAATTAGATCATGCCAATATCAAAAATCTCAACCACATAGGCACCCATCCTGTGGCAACAGATTTGGCCGTCAACGACGCTTTGGACTATTTTGAAAAAATCGGTGCTGAAAGAAAAGAGGAAAGGTTGCGCTATCTTCAGCGTTATTGGACAGATAAAGTGAGGGACATACCCGAAATCAAAATAAATACACCGTCGGACCCCTCCCGTTCTTGCGGTATTGCCAATGTGGGAATCGCCAGCATGGATCCTTCGGATATGGCCAAACTCCTTTTGGACAAGTACAAGATCTATACAGTAGGCATTAACTACGCTGGTGTGGTAGGTTGTAGAATCACTCCAAATATTTATACTACGCTAAAGGAGTTGGATACATTTGTGAGTTCTTTGAAAGAAATGGCTGATAGTGCAGGGACCTCCTAAACTTTTATACCGTGTTTAAGCGGTTTTTTATGATCTATGAAATTATGGTATAAAAGCACCATGATGCAGTACTTTAGGTTTAAGTTTGACTGCCAAGCAAAAAGGTTTGATATAAAAATGGTTTGTTATTCTTATAATTTCTAACAAGGGTGTTTAAACGCATCAATATCCATTATTTTTAATTAAATTGCTTACCTACATTTTTTTTAACCAAACAAAATTATAATTCATGTCAAATCATAAAATATGGATACTAGGAATCAATCCTGAAGATCCCAATCAACTCATCTTATCAGTAAAGGAGAAAATCACAAACAATCTCAATGTAAAACCTGGAGATAAAGTTACATGGGAGATTAAAAAAAAATCTGGTGTAGCCTCTATAACCATCACTAAGAACGAATCTTCGACAAATGTTTTCAGCAAAGGTCCAAAAGAAATTAAAGGTTCAAGCAGTTGGAAAGGTACTGTTGATCCTGATATAAAGGCACCTACAAATGAACTATATACCATTCATTTTACACCAAAAGACAGCAAGGAAATTCGTAGATACGATCCTAAAATTTCTGTAAACAACTAAATAAAGTTATGGATAACAATACAAAAGCCTTTCTGTTTGGGATCGGCTTTTTTTGTTTTTTTGTAGGAGGCACTTTCGCACAGGATCAGAAAGTAGCAGATAGTCTTTCTATCATCTATGAACAGGATATCCTCAAGGACACTATGCAGTTGGAACTGCTCAGGAACCTGTCATTCCATGAAGGGAGGGATCTTCAAAAAGGGTTACAATATGCAGAAGAACTCATCCTGCTCTCTCAGGAACAAAATAATAACCTTTATCTGTATCGGGGATATTTACAAAAAGGAAATAAAAAAAGACTTTTGGGAGATCTGGAGGAGGCAATGGATGCATTTTTTAAAAGTGCTGATGTAGCACGGATCGCAGGATATTCGATAGGGGAAGGAACTGCATTTGGGGCTATTGCAGACATTTATTCCATTACAGAAAATCATTCCAATGCCATGATTTATTATCACAAATCGATCGGAATACTCAGAGCAGCAAATGATTCCATTTCTTTGGCATCAGCATTGATGAATGCCGGTGATGAATTCTTTCATAGACAAAACTTTGATTCTGCTCTGGTCTATTTCAAAGAATCCGGTTTGATTTTTGAAAAAGCAGACTACCTTATCGGCAAAGCCTATAATCTCGGAAACATCGGAATGGTATATGCCAATATTGGAAACAATAATCTCGCAGAAGCCAATATCAATGAGGCTACCCGGATTTTGGAAGAAATGGAAGATTTTTATGCTATCAGTATCTATCTGATTTATATGGCCGATATCTATATGGAAAAGGGCGATAAATCCACCGCATTGAGTTACGCTAAGCGGAGCTTGGATCTGGGGAAAGTTTACGGATTGAAAGAGCAAATACGGGATGCCAACCTCAAGCTTTCTGAACTTCATGAGCAGGCCGGCAACATAGAAGAATCCTTCAAATATTATAAAGATCACATCCTTTACAGGGATAGTCTGACTAATGTAGAGACAGTCCAAAACATGGCCAATTTGCGTACGGATTTTGAGGTTTCCCAAAAGCAGATAGAAGTTGACCTGCTCAATCAGGAAAAGCGTAACCAAAGGACAATCATGATTTATCTAATCATTATCATGATTTTGGGAGCTATCATTTTAGCAACATTATTCTGGTATTTTAAGAAAATACAGAAAGAGAAAAAGAAATCGGAAACACTGCTTCTCAATATCCTTCCGTCTGAAACAGCCGCTGAATTGAAATTAAATGGTAAAGTAGATGCTGTCAAATCCAATTCTGTGACGGTGATGTTTACCGATTTTGTTGATTTTTCCAAAAAGTCAGAACTGATTGAGCCTGAAAAGCTGGTGAAGGGTATTGATTTCTATTTCAAAGGCTTCGACGAAATCATTACCAAATACGATTTGGAAAAGATAAAAACCATTGGGGATTCTTACATGTGTGCCAGTGGGCTTCCC
>CAZLJT010000153.1:0-8796 GCA_964559905.1 uncultured Aquiflexum sp. | reverse complement strand
ATAAAGAAGTAGGTTATAATTACCGTATGAATAATATTTCTGCGGCAATTGGTTTAGCCCAAATAAGTAAATTGGACCAAAAGATATTCTTAAGGAGAAAAATTTATGAAAATTATTACCACCTTTTGAAAGAGGTTCCTGGAATATCTTTATTGGCTGAACCTGAAGGCTGTTTTTCAAACAGGTGGCTGTCCGCTATTCTCATTGATGAAAAGATTTTTGGATCCTCGAATGAAGATGTAAGGATCGCATTACTCAATGAAAAAATCGAAGCAAGATATTTATGGAAACCTCTGCATACCCAACCGTCATTTGAAGGATGTCCTTTTTACGAGGGAGGATATTCCGAAAAATTATTTTCGCAGGGATTATGCCTTCCAAGCAGTGAGGATCTTACCATAGCTGACCAATCAAGAATTGTAGGAATAATCAAAAATCTTTAAGCATTCATATCATAATCTTTCATGTATAAATCTATCGGGAAAAGGTTTTTGGATTTGGTTCTTGGTCTGCTTTTATTGATAGTTACAAGTCCATTAATTTTCCTTGTTTGGTTAATTCTTTTATTTGCAAATCAAGGGTCTCCATTTTTTTATCAAAGAAGGCCGGGTTTAAATGAAAAGATTTTTTTACTGGTTAAATTTAAAACGATGAAGGATGTCTACAATGATGAAGGGAGTTTATTGGAGGATGAAAAAAGACTTAGCAGAATAGGTAAATTTGTAAGATCTTCATCATTGGATGAGTTGCCCCAACTATGGAACGTTTTGAAGGGAGATATGAGTTTGGTTGGTCCAAGACCTTTATTGGAAGAGTATTTGGTCTTATACTCCAATGAACAAAACAAACGACATACTGTGAAGCCAGGAATCACAGGATGGGCACAGGTAAATGGAAGAAATGATATGACCTGGGAAAAGAGGTTTCAATTGGATATTTGGTATGTAGAAAATCTGTCCTTTTTTCTGGATTTAGAGATCATCCTAAAAACAATCTTAAAAATAGTAAAAAGTGATGGAATTAATCAAGAAGGTCATTCAACTATGCCAAAATTCAAGGGTGACATTCATAAAGCTTGAGTTTTAATCTTTTTTCTCAATAAAGCAGTTTTGATATATTTTTTGAAAAAAATATTTAAGTTTTTATAAGCAAAATTGTAGCATGAAGATGAATAAATGTTTGTTAAAACAATGTGCAAATTTACCCATAATCAAAATTAGTTTTTATTGGAATCTATGATAACTTTGGTATGCTTTAAATCATATTTATTTTAATAATATATATAAATCACCTACTATGGACTTTTTAAGACAAATGAAAGTACTTCCCAGATGGGTAATTGCCGCACTAGATGCAGTGATTTTATTCCAATCAGCTTTTTTCGCTTATTTACTTAGATTCAATTTTGAATTGGAAATTGTTCAGCAAAACAATGCTTTTTTTGGATCATTGAGTTTTATGCTTTCGGGTATTTTGGTGATGTTTTTCACCAAAAGTTATAAGGGAATTGTGAGACATACGGGATTTAAAGATAGCATGATAATTTTTAGAACTATCTTGTTGAATTTTATTTTAATCTCTTTGGTGAATTTTGTATTTGATAAGTGGATTTTGGGAGGATATCTCATACCTTTATCAGTTTTAATTATAGCTGTGTTATCCTCTTTATTCCTGTTGGTTTTTTACAGGTTGTTGGTAAAGGAATTGTTTCTTTATTTAAAGAGTGGATTTGTCACTAACCAAGTTAAGGTAGGAGTGATTTTTGGAGCGAGTGAAGCCGGCATAATTGCCAATGATGTTATTAAGCGGGAAAGAAATTCTAATCTTGTAATTGCTGCATTTTTGGATGATGATCCAACAAAGGAGGGTAAAATCATTGAAGGTAAAAAAATTCTGAAGGGCCTTGAAAATCTATCTAAATTGGTTGTAAACCAAGGCGTTTCGGAACTGATTATTGCCGTGAGAGATTTGCCGTTACAAAGGAAAAAACAAATTATAGAGGAGTGCTTTAAATATAAGGTTCATGTTAGTATAGTACCCCCACTTAATCAGTGGATAAATCGAGGTTTGAATTCTGAAGCTATAAGAGACTTGAAAATTGAAGATCTTTTAGGTAGGGACCAAATTTCATTGGACAATCCTCAAATCAAGGAAAGTCTTAGGGGAAAGACGGTGCTGGTGACAGGTGCTGCGGGGTCTATCGGAAGTGAACTGTGTCGTCAGATCATGTATTATAATCCAAGGCTTGTTGTTCTGATTGATATGTCAGAATCTGCCTTATATGAGTTGGATCTTGATTTGAAAAATGCGGGTATGGTTACTCCACATCAGGTGATATTGGCCGATATAAGGGATGAAAATAACATGAAATCGATTTTTTCAAAGCTTAAACCTGATATTGTTTTCCATGCAGCCGCCTATAAGCATGTACCCATGATTGAAAATTATCCCGAGGAGGCAATAAAGAGCAATATTTTAGGGACTAAAATTTTAGCAGATCTGGCTGTTTTACACCACGTAGAGAAGTTCGTATTTGTAAGTACCGATAAAGCGGTAAATCCTACAAATGTAATGGGTGCTACCAAAAGAGCTGCTGAAATGTACGTTCAATCGCTGAATGCTTTTTTATTGAAGCATCACAAAAATTCCTATACAAGATTTATTACAACGAGATTCGGTAATGTTTTAGGTTCAAATGGTTCTGTAGTTCCTTTATTCAAAAAACAAATTCAAAGAGGCGGTCCTATAACGGTCACACATCCTGATGTGACTAGGTATTTTATGACAGTACCTGAAGCAAGTCAACTGGTAATTGAAGCAGGAATTATGGGAAATGGTGGGGAAATTTTTGCATTTGATATGGGTGAACCTATTAAAATCCTGGACCTTGCCACCAACATGATTCAACTTAGTGGAAAAAAAGTCGGAGATGAAATAAAAATTGTGTTTACAGGACTTAGAGATGGAGAAAAACTGTACGAAGAACTACTCAATGATTCAGAAAAAGTTAAAATAACGCATCATCCAAAGATAAAAATTGCCCAGGTTTCACCTGTTCATTACTATAAGATTGAATCCCAATTAGAATTGTTTTTTAGTATGGTTGGGAAGAGTAACGAAAATGAAATCGTTTTTCACTTGAAATCAATTATTCCGGAGTTCAAAAGTAATGTTTCCAGGTTTGAAGTTTTGGACAGGTTGAACTGAAATCATATTGACTTTATCGCATAATATTAAAAAAGCTCCCTGTAAATAGTTACAAGGAGCTTCTATAAGTTTATTAAATTATTTCAATCAGAAGGGTGATTTTTAAGCTAAATATTTTTCAACAGGCACATATGGCATATCAAAAGCATCAGCTACAGCCTTATAAACAATATCACCATGAATTACATTAAGGCCTAAGACCAACTCTGCATTTTCAAGTGCAGCTTTTCTCCAGCCTTTATCTGCCAGCTGAATAGCATAAGGAAGCGTTGCGTTAGTCAATGCCAATGTTGAAGTATAAGGCACTGCACCGGGCATGTTTGCTACACAATAATGTACCACATCATCAATGATATAAGTCGGGTTTTCATGTGTAGTTGGCTTACAGGTTTCGATGCATCCACCCTGGTCAACGGCAACATCTACCAAGACTGTTCCAGACTTCATTTCTTTAAGCATGTCTCTCGTAATCAAATGAGGCGCTTTTGCACCTGGAATTAAAACTGCGCCTATAATCAAGTCTGCTTCTTTAATCAGTGCCCTTACATTGTATTCATTGGACATAATGGTTTTTACATTTGCGGGCATAACATCTGCAAGGTATCTCATCCTTGGAATGGAAACATCCATGATGGTTACATCAGCACCAAGACCGGCTGCCATCCATGCTGCTTGAGTACCCACAATTCCACCACCCAAAATCAATACTTTTGCAGGCAATACACCTGGAACACCACCAAGAAGAATACCTCTTCCCTTTAGTGGTTTTTCAAGATAATTTGCACCTTTCTGAATAGACATCCTTCCGGCAACTTCAGACATAGGTATCAATAGAGGCAGGCTTCTATCAGTTTTTTCAACAGTTTCGTAAGCCAGACAAACAGCTTTACTTTCCACCATGGCTTTTGTTAATGGCTCATAGGAAGCAAAATGGAAATAAGTAAACAACAATTGTCCTTCCTTTATTAATTTGTATTCCGGTTCAATAGGTTCTTTTACCTTTATAATCATTTCTGCAATGCCATAAATGTCTTCAATTGTAGGTAAAACTGCTGCTCCTGCTGAAGTATATTCATCATCCGAAAAACCACTGCCAACTCCTGCAGTATGTTGTACATATACCTGATGACCTCTTTTTACAAGTTCTTTGGCACCGGCAGGAGTAAGGGCAACCCTGTTTTCGTTATTTTTGATTTCTTTTGGAATTCCTATTATCATTTTGTTAAAATTTGGGTTTGTGGATACAAGAATGCAAAGATAATAAGTGAATCTATATCAAAGATAAAATCTAACAACTTATTTTGATTGCTTTAATAAAATGATATGTTTTCAATATTTAATTTCAAAAAATATTTTAAATGTTAATTTTATTTCGAAAATGTAAATCTTATAATCTAAAATTCGGGTTAATCTATATTTAGGGAATCGGCAATGAATTTGATTGGTAATTTGCTATTTTTTGAATTTTTATGATAAGTAAATATTAAAAATAAGAAATTATATTCTTTAAAGAACATTATTATTTATATTTTACCATAAAAAATTTTGAAAAAAATTAGAATTATTCTGTTTTCGAGTTTGTAAAAATCGCAATTTTCTTTATTTTTGAAATACTTGGACCTAGTCCCCTAAACCGGAATTGTTCCTAAAATATTTAAAATGAAAGCAGTGACATCAAACTCCAAGCAGAAAAATTCCAAAGTATTTGATAAAGAGAGTCTTTTGGCAGACTACCGACTAGCTCAAGAAAGCAGGCAGGCCTCTCTTATTGGTAGGAAAGAAGTTTTTATGGGTAAAGCCAAATTTGGGATTTTTGGAGATGGTAAAGAACTCGCCCAGATTGTTATGGCCAAGTATTTTAAGGATGGGGACTTCAGGGCAGGATATTACAGGGATCAGACGCTCATGTTTGCTATCGGCCAGTCCACGATAAGAGAATATTTTGCACAGCTTTATGCCCATACCAATGTTGATTTAGAGCCAGCTTCTGCGGGAAGATTGATGAATGGACATTTTGCAACCAGATCATTGAATCATGATGGCTCATGGAAAAATTTGACTTCAATGAAAAATTCCTCTGCTGACATTTCACCAACGGCAGGACAAATGCCGAAGTTGTTAGGCTTAGCTTTTGCATCTAAATTATACCGGGAAAATAAGGATTTGAAATCTTTTCAGGAATTCAGTGTGAATGGAAATGAAGTTGCCTGGGGGACTATTGGAAATGCATCTACTTCGGAAGGATTGTTTTTTGAGACTATAAATGCTGCAGGAGTCTTGCAGGTTCCGATGGTAGTTTCTGTATGGGATGACGGTTATGGTATATCAGTTCCAAACAAATATCACACAACTAAAAGCAGTATTTCTGAAGTGCTTCGTGGTTTTCAGAGAAATGACGATCAAAAAGGTTATGAAATTTTTGTGGTTAAGGGTTGGGATTATGAAGCTTTGGATTGGACCTATGAAAATGCTGCCAGAATCGCGAGAGAAGAGCATGTCCCAGTAATTGTCCACGTGATTGAACTTACACAGCCACAAGGACATTCTACTTCAGGGTCTCATGAAAGATATAAGTCCCCTGAACGGTTGGCTTGGGAAAGGGAAAATGATTGTAATCTCAAATTCCGGGAATACCTTTTAGAAAATGAATATGCGACTTCAGAGGTATTGGACAAAATTGATCAGGAGACGAAATTGATTGTTAAACAGGAAAAAGATGCAGCTTGGAAAGCATTTTCAAACGAAATTAAAAGTGAATTATCAGAAGCTGTTAATTTGATTAGGGAGGCAGCAAAAGTTTCAGGTGAAAAAGAATTATTGATGCAGCTTGCGGATGACTTGAGCAAGACATTAAATCCTATACGTAAAGATGTCATAAGTACTGTTCGTAGAGCTTTATGGGCTTTGAGGAATGATTCAGATGAAATCAAGTCAGAACTTGATTCTTGGTATGCAGGTCAAAAAATTAAAAATAATGGCAGGTACAACAGTCACTTGTACAGTGAGTCCGATTTTAAGGTAGATAACATTGAACCAGTTCCTGTCAAATATGACGAAAATGCTAGTTTGGTAGATGGAAGAGAGGTGCTTCAGGCTTGTTTTGAAAATATTATTTCAACAGAACCACGGTTTCTGGTTTTTGGAGAAGATGTTGGTAAAATAGGTGACGTAAACCAAGCCTTTGCCGGACTGCAGGCCAAATATGGTGAATTGAGGGTTTCTGATACAGGTATTAGGGAATGTACCATTATCGGTCAGGGCATTGGTGCTGCCCTGAGAGGTCTTCGCCCTATGGCCGAAATTCAATATCTCGATTATATTTATTATGCTTTGATGACATTGTCAGATGATCTTGCATGCCTTCAATATAGAACTAAAGGAGGTCAAAAGGCACCTTTGATTGTTAGAACAAGAGGTCACAGATTGGAAGGAGTTTGGCATGCAGGGTCGCCGATGGGTATGTTATTACATTCATTACGGGGTATGCTGATTTGTGTGCCAAGAAACATGACCCAAGCTGCAGGAATGTATAATACATTGTTGAAATCTGATGAACCGGCTTTAGTAATTGAATGCCTAAATGGTTACAGATTAAAAGAAAAAATGCCTTCAAATATTGGGGATTTCAAGGTTGCTTTAGGTAAACCTGATATTCTAAGAGAAGGCAAAGATCTTACAGTAGTCACTTATGGTTCTATGTGTAAAATTGTGATGGAGGCAGCTGAAGATCTGTCAGAAATGGGAAAAGAAATTGAAATCTTAGATGTTCAGACACTAATTCCATTTGATAAAGATCATCTTATTGTGGAGTCGGTAAAAAAAACCAACAGGGTTTTGTTTGCAGATGAGGATGTCCCTGGAGGCGCATCTGCATTTATGATGCAACAGGTGATTGAAGAGCAAAAAGGTTATTATTATTTGGACTCAGAACCTGCAACCCTTACAGCAAAAGAACATAGACCCGCCTATTCTTCCGATGGAGATTATTTTTCCAAGCCATCTGTGGAAGATGTTGTAGAAAAAGTTTATGAGATGATACACGAGTCAAATCCACAGAAATACCCAAGAATATAATGCTCGGAAAAATAATCTACCTTAAAAAAGAAGCATTTTCATAATCCTTTAATTGTGTTGAATGTAATTAATGACTAAGGTTGTCTGATCTGATTGAGTGTGACTTCTGGGCTGGCTACCATGTTACTGCGGTTCAATTCCCTATCCTGTATTTCAATTTCAATCCTTATCGTATCGTTTCTGAATATAGAATTCCATCCAAATGACATCATTGCATATTCTATACTTCCTTCTACAGGTTGCTCTTCTACACCATTGACTATCCTTGGGAACCTTCCATTGAAGGTGGTGAAAAATGGAGGAGCTTCCCATTTGAATTCTTGAAAAACACCATTTCTTTTTATAAAAAATCTGACGAAAATATTGTTGTGATTAGGATTCTGTCTGACCCAAACTGTATCCATTACTCTTTGATTATTGACTATAGGATTGATTTCCCAATCTATAGGGTTGAAAGATGGGGCCTCGGGAGGCCTGGCACTATATACAATAAGTCTTCCTAAATTGTCTCTAATAAAATCTACCGGTTGAAAAGGCGGACTGATATCTGTGGGATTTAAACCCAAATCACCTTCAGCATCCTTAAAATCTACGGATACAATTAAAGAATCTGAACCATCTGTTGGGACAAACCTTATATCTTTGAAGGAAATTTCCGGTACTGAGGGAAAATTATCAGGAGGAGAGATACAGGACCCCAAAATCGAAATCAGAAATATAAAAACAGGATATTTTATTACATCGCTCATGTGGGTGTAAAATTACAGGAATTTATGTATAGTCAAAATACCACGGATTTTAATGACAAATAATAGAACGATCAAATATTTTAATTGTTTTAGGCAAAAGATATTGTCTTTGGAGGTTTCTGATTTTGATAAACTCGCTTTGGATATCTTTAGGTTCCAAGCTGAAAACAACGTTGTTTATAGTGAATATTTAAAATTTAGAAAAATTCCTTTCCAAGAAGTTGATTTTGTGGAACAGATTCCCTTTTTACCAATTGAGTTTTTTAAAAAGCATCAAGTTATTTGTGGAATTCCAAAGGATTTTGAAGGTTTTTATTCAAGCAGTGGTACCACAGGAGTACAGACAAGTAGGCATTACTTTTGGAAAGAGGACTTCTACCTGCAGCATTCGCTGAATTTATTTGAAAAAGAATATGGGTCTATAGAAGACTTCCATATTTTGGCCTTGCTTCCCTCATATTTGGAAAGAAAAGGTAGTTCCCTGGTTAGGATGACGGATTATTTTATAACGAAATCTAATTCAAAACACTCGGGGTACTATCTTTACAATCAGCGGGAACTAGTTGAGAAATTAAATGACTTGAAAGATGATCCACGGAAGGTTTTATTACTTGGAGTTACTTTTGCCTTATTGGATTTGGCTGAAAGTGGTTTGAAAATCCCTGAAAATAAAAATTTTTTTGTGATGGAAACCGGGGGGATGAAGGGGAGAAGAAGGGAAATGATACGGGAAGAAGTACATGGTACAATCCGTGCTTTCTTTGGT
>CAZLJT010000152.1:0-8868 GCA_964559905.1 uncultured Aquiflexum sp. | reverse complement strand
CTGTTCGATATTTGTAATGTCGAACGACAGATGATCAGGATTTGTAATCCTGGTCCCGTTTAGGGATGGTTCTACTGGAATTGCAAATTCCATTTATCTGTCCTCGGGATTGCTGTTCGATATTTGTAATGTCGAACGACAGATGATCAGGATTTGTAATCCTGGTCCCGTTTAGGGATGGTTCTACTGGAATTGCAAATTCCATTTATCTGTCCTCGGGATTGCTGTTCGATATTTGTAATGTCGAACGACAGATGATCAGGATTTGTAATCCTGGTCTCGTATAAGAATGGTTCTACTGGAATTACAAATTCCATTTATCTGTCCTCGGGATTGCAAATCCCGAGGAGCGATTTTCAAAAATCCTTTTTCCTAAATACCCGCATCGCCACTCCCAATGGCCAAAGCATCCATAGCAGCATCATAGCTGAAGAGAGCAAGATTCCTTTGGCAGATCCGAAGAAATTCTGGAAAAAGGCTCCTGTATATCCCATGAGTGCAGAGATATCCAACTGCATCAGCATAATGATTCGCCCAAGGTCCACGGGATTGAAGAAGACCAGTCCTAAAGTTGTTTTTTCCAATGGATAATCCGCCAGACTATAAATCAGGTACAGCACAAATCCATCATAGATCAGGGAGAAATAAATCCAGAAGGATAAGCTGATACCAATGGCCTTAGCTTTGTCCCGGGTAAGTACGGAGGCCAAAAAGGCCAGCCCGGCAAAGACTACACTTAGCGCTATTCCTATTCCCAACAAGGTGAGTACTGTGCTGTCTGCTCCCCAAAGGATCATGGGGATGCCAAATCCGATGACTATGGCTGCACTCAGCATGATGATCACAGCCAAAACCTGACTCAGGAAAACATCCCGTCTCTTTACCGGTTGTGCCAGCATCAGTTCGGTAAATTCCAGGTTATTGAAAAAATGTGTGGTGGCAAATACGGCAGCGATCAAGGGTACAATCATCAACATGATGTTGAGTAAACTTAAAGACACCTTGCTCATGTCCTCCGAAACCTGATAGATGGAAACAGCTACCAAGACCATAAAGATGGTATAGAGTATCGCAAACCTACTTTTCACGATATCATAAAGCGAGTATTTCAGTAACTTAAACATGGCTGGGATCAGTTATTTTCTTCTTTTTTTTTAAACTCCATTCCATCAATCTTGCAATGGCTGTAGAGAATTTTTCCTCTCCGGTGATATCCTTAAGCCCGCTGATGGTATCATTGAAAAATACTTCTCCTTCATGGATATAGATGGCATGGTCAGTCAGTTCATCGAGTTCACTGAGGATGTGTGAGGTAATCAGGATGAGTTTGCCTGCATCTCGTTCTTTTTTGATTTTGTTTTTCAGGGTTTCCACTGCCATCGGGTCAAGACCAGCAGTGGGTTCATCCAAAATCAGAATATCTGCCCTGAACATAAACGCAAGGGCTGCACTTACTTTTTGACGGGTTCCTCCACTTAGGGTGTGCATGGGTTTGTCCATGATTTTGTCTAGGCCAAAAGCTTCGATCAGTTCAAGGTCATAATCCTTTATTCCCGGCCTCATGTCCTGCATCATGTTGAAAAGTTGCCCAATGCGGATATTGTCAGGATAGCGGCCTATCTGTGGCATATAGCCTATATTGGATCTATAGGCAAAATTCCCTTCAATGGATTCTCCCTGAACGAACACTTCCCCGGAATTGGGAATGACCATTCCCAGGATGATTTTGATCAAAGTGGTTTTTCCGGAACCGTTTGGACCCATCAGGGCATAGCTTTTGCCGGATTCAAACTCCAGATTGAAATCTTTCAAAACTTCAAGTTTGCCGAATTTTTTATGGATGTGTCGTACCGAAATCATAGGGTTTCATTTTAGGGGAGTTATCTATCATATTTTCAGGAGTAATGGAGGGAATGACTTTTTCCATTCTGTCCAAAAGGGTTACCATAAAACTTCTCCAGAGAATTACGGCTGAGGGGATTTTTTCGACTATGACGCTGAAGAGGTTAATAGGGCGGTAAGGAATGTCACCGATTTTGTCCTTGTCCAAATCATAGCCCTCGTATTTATCCCAGTAATTTTCCTCAAGTTTGTTCAAAACCAAATTACCGTTGGTGCTGATATCAAAGGTGTTGGCAAAGAAATTATTGGCAATAAATGTATTGTCATCATTACTTGCCATCAGTTTCAAAGCCCAGCCATTATTGTTGAAAGAGTTGTTTTTGAAAAGGGTTCTACTGCTGCCTTCCATATAAATACCAATGGTGTTTTTACGGAAGATATTACCCACAACTTCACTGTCGCTTATATCTTTAAGCAAAATGCCATAAGAACTCGGCCCTTCATTCTCCTCAAAAATATTCTCTTTCATCAGTACATTTTTAGTGTACATGACAGCAACTCCGGCACCGTTTTTTTTGAAAGTATTTTTGATGTAGCTGTTTTCATGAGAAAACATAAAATGGAGCCCATACCTGTTGTTTTCTTCGATCAGATTACCTTGACTGACGGTATTGGTCACAAACTCCAGGTAAATACCGTCCCGGTGACCTTTCACATAATTGTTTTCAATGAGCGAGTTTTTGCATTTCCAGAGGTGGATGCCATTTCCTGTATGGTATTCTTTCTCGGCGGTTGAGATCAAATGATTGTTGGAAATGGTCATGTTGGATGAATTGGAAAAATGAAGACCAAAAAAAGTGTTTTCCAATTTTACATTATCCACACTGCAGTTTTTAGAATCAAAAAATTTGATCCCGGCAGAATCATTCATACTTGATTTTCCGGTGTTGATGATTTTGATACCGATGAAGTGAATATTTTCCCCGGCAACCAAAAAAATATTGCCCTTGTCCTGACCATCGATAATGGGGTAGGATTCACCCAAAATGGTCAATGGTTTTCGGATGATAATTTCGTTTTCCTGATAGATACCGGCTGTCAAAAGCAAAGTGTCTCCCGCTGAAGCCTTGTCAACTGCTTCACGGATAGACTGTCCGGCACTAAGCCGAATTGTCTCCGCCGCTGAAGGAAAAGCCATCAGGAATGTTAGTATCAATGTGGTTATAATTTTCATATTTTTTAGATGTGAGATGTGAGACATGAGACGTAAGACCTGATAACCTTTGAGGTCTTTTTCTGACCTCGAAGGTTTTGCCCGAGGAGAGTCAAGAACCAAGAGCTGAGAAGCGAGAAGCGAGAAGCGAGATGCAAGAGCCAAGAGCCAAGAGCCAAGAGACAAGAATCAAAGCTTACCCCGAGTATCGTGGAGTCAAGAAGCGAGATCCGAGAAGCGAGAAGCAAGAGACAAGAGCCAAGAATCAAGAATCCATAACCAAGATTTGAGAACCTTAGGCCTGCCCCGAGTATCGGGGAACCAAGAGACCAGTGTGTTATGGTAAACCTCAAACGACGTTACTTTTTTCTTTTTTCTTTGTACATTGTTCTTGGTACTTTGTACTTAGTACTTAGTACATCGTACCTACTTCTTCAATCTAAAATCTACCTTCTACCCTTATTTAAACTGCGTCACCAATTCACCCCAGGCCAAATACACTCCGCCGTGTTCTTTTTTATACTTCTTGAGTGTTTCATAATCTGAGAACGCAATGACATTGCTGGCCATAGGGGTTTTGAAGGCTTCTGATTTGAGGTAGAATGACATCCTGGCGTCGGAAAGTGATTCTGGTTGATCGTAATCTGTGATCAGGATATGTTTAAGGTCTTGATTATTGACCTCATCAGATTCCAGAAATGACATCAGGCAATTGACATCATCAAAGATGTAAATTTTCCCTTTTTGCGTGACCACTTCTGCACCATAATGCGGATCCATCAATTTCATTTTGCAATGATGACAGACATCCGCTCCATAATTGATAGCCCGCGGGTCAGCACTACAGCCGAAGAGGAGAGAGATTAGGAGAATGTTTATGAGATGTTTCATTTTTTGAGATTTTTGTTCGCTGTGGCGGATGAGACGTTAGAAATGAGACATGAGACAGGTCGGTAAAACCTTTGAGGTTTTTTTTTAACCTCGAAGGTTTTTGGTTTAATGAGGTTTTTAGGTCATGAGTAGAAAAAACCTTCGAGGTCTTGAAACTTTGCAGTTACAGATAAGAGGTTAATTCCATAAGACCTCAAAGTTTAAGCCCACAGCTGAGATGGTAGAATCAAGAGACAAGAACCAAAGCCTGTCCCGAGTATCGGGGAAACAAGAACCAAGAGCCAAGAGCCAAGAGCCAAGAAACAAGAAACAAGAAATCAAGAAGCGAGAGCTGAGAAACGAGATTTGAGAACCAAAGGTCTGCCCTGAATATCTGGGAACCAAGAGACCAGTGAGTGATGGAAAACCTTCCCCCACGTTACGTTTTTCTTTGTACTTTGTACTTAGTACATCGTACCCAACCTTCATACCTCATCCTTTCTCCTTCATCCCTTAACCAACCTTCATCCTTCCCCCATACTTGGTACTTTGTACATTGTACTTGGTACATCATCCTTCCTCCTCCATTCCAAGACCACCACAACTACCATTATGGCAGCGGAAACTCCAAGGATCCAGCCACCGATATCGGGTCCGGAATAGGCAAGGAAGTTCAGGAGTTCTTTGTATCCGATCAAGGGCGGCTGATAGGCCATTCCCGGTACTTTGATGGCTGCGGTTGGATCTAAGTTATGCCCATAGTCATAGCCCCATAAATACATATCGACGATTACTCCAATCCCCAAAAGGACAATAAGTCCCAAAAAGGAATAGGCCAACCATTTTTTCCCAACAATTGCGGCCAGGATTCCTATACTGATAATAAATCCAAATACATAAATGAGGTAAGTGAATTCAGGAAACATTTCTGCCCCTATATGTTTCATTCCAATATAATGGTTGACTCCATTGATGATGTCCACATCACCACTGAGTTTGTCAATCCATATTTTCATGTTCAACCCTTCGGGATATTGGGGTGCCCAAAGACTGATTTGCCAAAGAGGGGTGAAGTAAGCAGAAACCATTAATAAGGCAGCTACTAACACCAAAACTCTATTTATGGGAAGGATATTCTTCATGATTTTTTTCTGTAAACCGCCAGCAATAATGCTGGCGGTATTGGATGGATAGCAACTATTCGGCTTCTCCTGTTGAGAATTTTAAAGGTGTATTGCTTCCTGCCGGGGATACTCTGATATACCCTTGCATTTCCTGATGCAATGCAGAACAGAAATCAGTACAGTAGAAGGGGAATATTCCCACTCTGTCCGGTACCCATTTCAATGTGGCTGTTTCTCCGGGCATAACAAGTAGTTCAGCGGTATTGGCGCCTTTGACAGCTAAGCCATGGGGAACGTCCCAATCCTGTTCCAGGTTGGTCATGTGGAAATAAACCTCATCACCCACTCTTACGCCTTCAATATTGTCAGGCCTGAAATTAGACCGGATACTTGTCAGGTAAATGTGAACCTTATTGCCATCCCTTTCCACTCGGGCATCATTGATTCCTTTGAGTGCTCGGGGATGGTTGTTTTCTTCCATTTTGTAAAACTTCACCTGCTTGTCCATGATCAAAGACGCAGGAAATGCTTCTGCGTAGTGTGGCTCGCCAATGGTAGGGAAGTCAAGAATAAGCTGCATTTTATCTCCGGAAATATCATAAAGTTGTGCTGAATGGGCTAATTCCGGACCGGTTGGAAGATACCTGTCTTTGGTGATTTTATTGTAAGCTACCATGTATTTTCCGTGTGGCTTACCTGTTGGTCCACCGGGAATCATTAAGTGACCAACTGAATAGAAAGTAGGTACCCGATCCACTACTTCAAGTGTTTCGATGTTCCATTTAACAATTTCAGAGGAAACAAACATGGAAGTGTAAGCAAATCCTTTGCCGTCAAACTCGGTATGCAAAGGACCTAGTCCAGGTTTCTGAACTTCTCCATGCAACACAGATTCATACTTCAATACAGGCATTCCCTGCAAAGTCCCTTCAAAATCCTCATTTTCAATTGCATTTAGCATCTTGGTAAAGGAGAATACCGGAATAATTGCGGCCAATTTTCCACTGCCGATGATATATTCACCAGTAGGATCGGTATCAGTTCCATGGGGAGATTTTGGGCAGGGAATAAAGTAAACAATGTCTTTCATTTCCTTTGGGTCTAAGACCAAAACCTCGTTTTTGATCGTGGATACGCCGGTATGTGTATGCTCATCCCAAACATTATGTGCGTATTTCACACTTTGTTTTTTCCCTTTTCCCTGCTTGATGTATTCTTCCGCTTTCTTCCAATTGACAGCCATGATATAATCTTTGTCTTTTTGGGAGGCGTTGACTTCAAGAAGGGTATGAGCCATTTCTGTGTTGTAAGTAGAGAAAAAGAACCAGCCATGAGACTTTTTCTTTCCAGCCCTTGCCAGATCAAAGTTGAACGGGGGTGCCTCTATTTGGAAACTGAGGTCCATCTCACCGGTTTGAGGATCTACACTGATAAAGCTGATGTGTCCTTTGAAGTTTTCCTTGTAGGTGGAGATAGGTACATCCCTGTTTTCATCTGTACCTGTAGGGACAGAAAATCGAGTCCCGGCTACTACATATTCGGTGTTTTCTGTAATAAATGGGGATGAGTGATTTCCTGCTGAATTGGGTATTTCTATGATCTCCACGGTTTTGAAAGTGGTCAGGTCAACCCTTGCTATACGTGGGGTGTTATTGGCGTTGCCAAATGCCCATCTTGCGTCATGTTCCGCATTGGTGGTAGAAATCGCTATATGGTGCAGATCATCCCAAGGAACAAATCCATTTGCAGTGTTCAGCATTGGTTTGGTCTCTTCCGAAAATCCATATCCATTTTCGGGATGAACTGAAAATACAGGCAATATCTTGAATACCCTTCCTGACGGAAGGCCTACTACTGACATCTGCCCATTGAATCCACCTGAAATGATATTATAAAATTCATCATATTGTCCAGGCGGGACATATACTTTACTGGCTGCATCACCGGAGATCGTACTCTGTGCTCCTTTTGGTTTACATCCATAGGCAAAAGCCGTTGCTATCGCAGCCCCTGCCAACAACCACATTCTTGTTTTCATTTTTGCTTTGTTTTAAATTGGATTAATTTATTGCTTCATCTTTGGTACCTGTTCTTTCCAGATCGTTTTTGCGCAGGAATTCAAGGATATCTCTGGCATCACCTACAGAAATATTCTGATTGGGCATCCTGGTGAGACATTCCTCCAATAAGGCCTGCGCCACAGGGTCTTCATCGAGCATGACCTCTACATTGGTGATCATATTCATGATCCATTCCGGTCTTCTCCTGTTGGTCACTCCTTCGAAACCAGGACCGACTAACCTTTTGTCGTTGTATTGATGGCAGGCGGTACATTTCATGTCCAGAATTGCCTTGCCTTTATTCGCCATGGTTTCGTCGATGCCTTCAGCGAGGTCGACATTTTTGATTTCACCGATACCCTTGGGATCAGCAGGTTTTTCTGTTTGGGCAGTTGGTGGTGTATAAGAGCCTTGGCTTTCGCCGCCGCCACCTCCACAACTGGTCATCAGAAGCACAGCTGCTCCAAATGACATGAGCATTGAAATTTTCATAGTCTGTTTGTTTATTGAAATTTGAAATTTGGATTTGGTTTGAATTAAATTGTACTTGTTTAGAGTTGAATTTTGATTTGTCACCATGCCGATCAATAATAAGATCAAAGCCAATGGCAATAGGGCGGAGGAGAGGAATAAAAGCAGGTGAAAGTGTGGGATAAAGCCCATTTTGGCCCAGAGTAAAGTACCCTGTCCCAATAGCAGGATCTCAGAACTGATAAAACCAATACTTAGGATAGTCCAGGCCCATTTTGAAAGGTGATTGGATGGGAACCACCTGTTTTTGACTGCAAGGCCTCCTATTCCAAAAGTAATGGCGCCGAGCATCACCAAATGAATAAACCCTATGACATACATTCTGATGGTAAAGGCCATGATGGCCACTTCAGGAATGACTAGGGAAATCTGAATGATTGCTTTTGCCAATAAACTTAAAATTCCAAGGTAGATCATTCCGTCTATCCAATGGTTTGGGATTTTTAAAAAATCCCAGCTGAGGAATCTTGCAGATTTTAAAATCAGGAAATAAGCGAATCCTTGAAGGAGGACTCCTATTGTGTTGAAATAATAAAGACTTTCGATCGGTGTGCTCCAGGATACTGCTAAGGCATAAGTAAAAATCAGGGAAAGGTTGAGTACTACAAAAAGGGTACGGCTGATGCTTACTTTAAATCCTTTTTCAATGGCAAAATGAACCAAGAGGCCCAAAAATGCATAGACAAACCAGCCATTGAGTTGCAGGTGCAAAAACCACTGAACACTCATGAAATAAAGTGGATGCAGTCTGCCCAATGTTGCTGCAATAGGTGCAATTGCCCATAATCCAAGGCTGGAAAGAACCATCCAATAGACACTGTACCGGACCAATTTGACCGAGGCTGTGTTTTCAATTTTGGATATATCTTTCAGAAAACAGAAAGCAAATCCATAACTGACCAAAAGATGGAAGGTGGAAAATACGATGCTGTACAATCCGTATCCCTGAAAAGGGAAACTCAGCATCATGCCAAGATTGGCGATTACTGCGAGGATGAATAGATTTCTGTAAGTCTTTAGCCTCCTGCGATCTTTTACAAATGTAAAAACCAGTGCCCCTGAAAGAAGTAAATATCCCCAACCTAAAAGCGCCACATGGGAATGGGCATGTAATAGGTGACGGTAATCAAAATAGGGAATTTCTCCAATAAAGAAGTAACGCATGGCCAACCCGAACAAAGCCGCCATCAAAAAGAATATTACCGCCCAAATCATCCATGGTTTTGCC
>CAZLJT010000151.1:377-8873 GCA_964559905.1 uncultured Aquiflexum sp. | reverse complement strand
GATGTACAAGGTAATGATTCAAGCATCACCGGAATATAGAACCTCACCGGAATCTATTTTGTCTATGTACGCCAAAAACAGTGAAGGTCAAATGGTACCTTACTCCAATTTCTTAACGCTTGAAAGAGTATATGGACCTGAACAACTTACTAGGTATAATATGTTTACCTCTGCCTTGATCACAGGAGATGCCGCAGAAGGATTTTCAAGTGGCGATGCCATTAAGGCAGTTGAAGAAGTGGCGGCAGAATTACCTAGGGGATTTGATATAGAGTGGTCCGGAATTACCAGGGAACAGATAGCTTCCGGTAATCAGGCAGTCTATATTTTCTTGTTGTGTCTGGTCTTTGTGTACTTGTTGCTGGCAGCCCAATATGAAAGTTATTTCCTTCCTTTACCTGTCATCCTTTCCCTTCCGGCAGGTATTTTTGGGTCCTTTCTATTTCTAAAGCTTACCGGTTTGGAGAATAATATCTATGCCCAGGTTTCCTTGGTCATGCTGATAGGCCTATTGGGTAAAAATGCCATTCTGATTATTGAGATCGCTATCCAAAACAGACAAAAGGGTTTATCTATTCTTCAGAGTGCCATAAATGGGGGAGTAGAAAGATTAAGGCCCATTTTGATGACTTCCTTTGCTTTTATATCCGGTTTGATTCCACTTACCATAGCCTCTGGAGCCGGGGCAATTGGAAACAGGACAATTGGTACTGCCGCAGCTGGAGGCATGCTGATAGGAACCATAGTCGGTGTATTCTTAATTCCAGGGCTTTATGTTGTTTTTGAGACCTTGGCTACCAAACTCAAGAAAAAAGAAAAAGAAAAACCAACTGTTACTGCGTAATTGTCATGGAAAAAACTTTCATCAAAAAAGCAATAATTATCTTTGCTTTTGCTTTTCTCATCCTTCAGGGATGCAAGACTTCCAATGTGTCAAGATCTCCGGAAAGCCTTCAAATTCCTGAGAATTTTGAATCAACGCAGTCAGAAGTAGGGAATTCAGTTGCCTTGCTTCATTGGGAAGAATTCTTCGAAGATGATGTTCTCAAGAACCTTATAAGCATTGCCTTGGAGAATAACCAGGATAATCTAAAGACCTTGGAACGAATCAAGATAGCCAAAGCTAGTTATAGGGTAGCCAAAGCGGGATGGTTACCCGAGATCAGTGGTATAGCTGGTGCATCTGAAAGAAGATTCAGTGAATTTACCATGGACGGGGTCGGAAATGCAGATGCAAACCTTTCCCCTAACGTTCCGGAAGATAGAAGAATCCCTGATCCATACAGAGACTTTATTGTTGGTGCAGGGTTTAATTGGGAGGTGGATGTATGGGGAAAGTACAAGAACCTTAGGAAAGCTGCTTCTGCAAGGTACCTTGCTTCAGAAGAAATGGCCAATCATGTCAAGACCTGGTTGATTTCCGAAATAGCTGTTGGATACTATCAGCTCATAGGCCTTGATGCAGAAATCAGAATCTTGGAAGATTATATTAAACTTCAGGAATCAGCATTTGATCTATCCAAAGATCTGAAAACTTCCGGTAAGGAAAATCAACTTGCTGTAGATCAATTTGAAGCGCTCTTGCTCAATTCCAAATCCCTTTTCATTGAAAAACAAAGAGACTTAAGATCTGCAGAACTATACCTGACCAGTTTATTGGGGATTTATGAATTGGATCATGAACGTACCTCTCTTGAAAACGCCCTTGAAATTCCTGAATTGGTCAAAGTTGGTTTACCGGCTGAATTATTAATGTACAGGCCGGATATCCGAATCGCGGAAAGAGAATTATTGGCAGCCCAGGCAGATGTTAATGCAGCCAGAGCAGCATTTTTTCCAAATTTCAATTTATTCGGTATGGCAGGCTTCAATGCCTTCGATTTTGGGAAACTGTTTTTCAGCCCTGCCTCAGCTATTTATCAATTTGGGGCAGGCCTGACAGCCCCAATTTTCAATAGGAATCAGATTAAAATGGGATTTGAAACAGCCAATGCTGCGCAGCAAATAGCTTGGTATGAATATGAACAAACGGTATTGAAAAGCTATTTGGAGGTTTTGGATCTGGTAAACCAGTTTGAAGCTTATCAAATGCAGGTTCAACTGAAAACAAATGAAGTTGAGGTACAAAAAAGATCTGTCGATAATTCCAATATCATGTTTAGTGTAGGATACGCCAACTACCTTGAGGTGTTGAATGCTCAAAGTAGAGCTTTGATTTCTGAGATTGAATTGGTTGAACTTAAGATAGGAAAATTACAAACCAATGTTAAATTATTCAAAGCTTTAGGAGGTGGATGGATTTGATTTAATCCTAATTCCGAAATTGTTCTAACCAATTGAACGAAAAGGAGTTCGGTTCAAAAATATTTGAAAAATAAATTTTTGTAAAAAATAACAAAATTTAAAAATTGGCACATAATTTATGCATATAAATTATGTCCGGAAAGGACATTAAACAATCATCAAATATGAAAAAAAGCATTCTTGCTATGACAATTGTTGCCACTGCCTTTTTGGCTTCTTGCGGCAACAAACCTTCTGAAGAAGTAGAGGTAGAAGTTACACCTACTGAAGAAACTGCACCCGTTCAGGAGGAAGTTGAAGTAATAGAAGTCGAAGTTGATTCGACTACTGTTGAGGTTGAGGAAACTCCCTCCAATTAAAAAAGAAAGAAAAGATGGAAAGGCTTGCAGAAATGCAAGCCTTTTTTTTAACAAAAAAAGTCTCTGAAATATACAGAGACCTTTAATAGTGGGGACTAACCCTTATTTGAACTTAAACACTTATTAGAGAAACTCTAAAAAGAAATCAAATGTAATTAATTAAATTACATAAAAAAATACCAATTATGGGTTATTTTGTATTTTTTTATATAAATATATCCAATTAAATAGTGTTATAGTTAAATATGGATGATTTTTAATTGATTTTAAATTAGTTATTCATTTCAAATAATCTTGTTTCAAGATGATCATCCAAATTTAATTTCGATACTCCGGATGATATCCAGTCGGCTGCATCTTCACCTTTCAAATGATGATCAAAGAACTCCATCATGCGGACACTGTAATCTTTTCGGTTTTCAATTTTTGAGAGCCCGTGATTTTCACCTTTGTACTGAACCATGATAACTGGTTTTTTGAGTCTCCTCAGGGCATTGTAATATTCTATACCTTGGGTAAAATCCACAGCCCCATCCTTATCATTGTGTAGCAGCAATAATGGAGTATTTACATTTTTGACATGGTAGACGGGAGAATTTCTTTGGTATGCATCCCAGTTTTCCCATGGAGCACCTTTAAATCTTCCCTGAGATGCTTCAAAAATCGACATATTTCCGCCTCCTGAATTCCAGTATATCAAATCATACATAGAAATCATATTCGTTAAGGGTGCACCCGCAGCTGCGGCCTTGAACATGTCTGTCTGGGTAATCAGAAAGGATGTTTGATAGCCCCCCCATGAATGCCCGTGAAGCCCTATGTTTTTTTCATCTATGATCCCTATTTTAATAGCCTCTTTTACTGCTGGAAGTACGCACCAAACAGCGGACATTCCAGGGTCATCCAACTGATAAACAATGTCAGGGATCAAAACGGCATAACCATTACTGGTATAGACATTAGGGTTCCATCCGGTGCCGCTAAATCCCGGATTGGAATAATTATGGAGTGTTTGGGAAAGTTTTTCATAATAGTAAACTATTGTAGGATATTTTTCTCCCTCCACATAACCTGCTGGTAAAAAAAGTGCTGCCTGTAAGGTATCTCCTTTAGCTGAAATGTAATCAACCAATCTAACACCGGAAGACCATTTGAATTTGGAGGCATCAGGGGTATTCTCGGTTACTTTTTTCAGATCTGTCAAATCTGCATCCGTGATGTAGAATTCTGTAGGTTCATTGAATTTTTCCCTAGTGAGGTGATAAACCTCAGCATTTTTTGCTTTACTTAGTCTGTTGATGTTGGCATCTTCCCAAATCAATGATTTGGCACCCGGAACCAAACCTGATTTTCCAGGTGAGATTTTTGAAATACCGCTTTTCTTTGAAAATTCACCATACTTTCTAATGTATACGGGTTTGGATAGATCGATGCCTTTTTCTTCCGGATCCAAAGTAAATCTCATTTGGTACCTGATTTTTTGGGATTTGCCATTTTGAGTAAGATTAATTGGCTTGCCTTTATCACCTACCGGCACTTGCCATATATCCCAACCATCCCGAAGTAAGACATATTTGCTATCACTGCTCCAGCCCAAAGGAGTTATCATGGGCTTTTCTACATTGTGGTCATCTTCTAGATTTACAAAAGAGGTGTTGATATTTTCGGTCAGGTTCTTTTCAATCCCATCCTCAAGATGGTAAATATAAAAATGCCCGTCTTTTGCATAAAGGAGTTTATTGCCATCTGTCGAAATTCTTGGAAAAGACGAGAAGGAGGGCAAATAAAACTTTTTGAAAAGCAATTTTCTTTCCCCTGTCTGAAGATTCACAGAATAGATGTCTCTGTAATTTTGACCATCTAAATTGATATCCAATTCGTATTCCTGAAAATCAACTCCCAATCCAAATTTCTCTTTTGTCAAAATGGTTAATTCCCGCATGGAACTGTCCTGGAGAGTGATGTGCTTTCCGGTTCTGGTATCATACATTGACCATAGGCTGTAGTTTTTATCTTGGTTTTCCAAAACCTGCTGCCTTGATTGTAACCTGCTGTCCTGCCAGTGCCAGATAGTCATATCAGGCTTTGTTTTATCTTTCTTTTCCGGGGAAGCTTTGGGTTTGGTGCTATCAAATTTTGCGATAGCTTTTTGAAGGTCAGCCAAGGATTTTATTGTTGAATCTGACTTTATTTTTTCAAGATTGATTTGTTCCAGAGAGTCCTTATTGATGTTTTTTTGCGTCTGTTGAGTTGTAATTTTGCTTTGCTTCTTTTCGGGGACAAGGGGATGGATACCATAAAACAACCTCGTCAAGTCTTCAGACCACATGGGTTTTCTATTGGGGCTAATGGTATAATCTTTTGGAAAATTGATTGAGTCATTTTTCGGATCATATATGGTAACCTGTGGATTTGAAAGATTTTTGACTGCTAATAATTTTCCGTGGTCCTGTTTGAAGGATTTGTCTTTCACCAGTTTAAGCAATGCAAATGCTTCCCCCTTTTCGGTCCAATTAATTGATTTGTAAGTAGCTGTATCACTATCAAGGATTTCTGTTTTGCCGCTTACCAGCTGAAGCAGATAAGCGCCATTTCCTGATTGATTTGCAGCATCGATGGAGTAAGCGAGATAATCTCCAGTTTTGTTGAAGGCAAATTCAAGGACATTACCTATGTTTTGTTTTTTATCAGAGTTGAGATGTACCAACAAAAAATCCGAGCCCTTCGCATCACCATTGGCTATTCCGTTGCCCAGGTTTATTCCCAGGTGCGTGGAATTTTTTCCATTAAAGGAAAATGAATTCACATTCTCAAAAACAGTTTGTTTGAAATCATTATCCAAATCCAATAAAATCAATTTTTCTTTTAATGCTTTCGCTCCGTTTTTCGAATTGGCCTTTTTTTCTGATTCCTTAGGGTATTGCTTAAACGCAAGCCATCTTCCGTTTTCTGAAAATGCAATACTTGGAAAAGTTGTAGAACCGATCGGAAAGGATTTTTTTGTCTGAGAGTCTTCAGTTTTTTGGACAATGACTTCTCCGTCACCTTCTACAGGTATCATGGCATATACCATCCATTTCCCATTAGAGGACATTTGAAAGCTGTTTTGGGAAATGGACCGCCAGTTGGGAATATCCTGCCAAGTTATGGGTTTTATTTCTTGGCTTACTTCTTGGCCTAATCCTATTTGAGCAAGGAGTAAAAACAAAATTAGACAAAACTTAAATTTAATCATATGAATGGATTTTCTTTTAAATTTGATTATTATTCGATTCCAAAGGACGGAAGTTGTTAAGATTAGTTGCCCAAGATAAGAGATGCAAATTAGAATTGCACTTGTATTTTTAAATGTGATATATGAGTATTGAAGAAAAATTTAAACCTGAATCATTTTTTGATCAATTAAAGGATCCTGTGATGGTTATTTCCATTGACGGAGTTGTCTTTTTTAACGAATTTCTCAGAAACAATTTCTTTAAAAATCTTTTCCATTGGAAAGAGGTAATCAGGGAAACCCAATCCCACAAAATGCTGGATGGATTTTTTAAATTTGGACAGCTCCCCAACTCTGAGATTTATTCCGAACTTAATCATCTCAATGGTGGTAAAGTCAAATATCTTTGGAATTTTATTGAATATCCAAATAGAAAAGACAGATTAATTTGTGTTGGAAAGGTCAATAAATTTGTCCCTTTTTTGGAATCCCTTACCAAAAGTAACATCAGTAAAGACCAACCATTAAGGCGACTCCGTGATTTACATTTAGTGGACAGTATCCTTCAACATAGTCATGGCATGCTGGCCATTTTGGATAAGGATGGCATTTTTAAATTTATCAGTTCGTCGATAATTACAAAACTTGGAATCAGACCCAAAGAAGTAATCGGGAAAAATTACCAGGACTTTGTAGACAAAGGTGTCATTTGCATTGAAAGTGGAGATTTGGAAAAGGTTTTTAAAACCAAAAGAAAGGTAAAGATCAGTTTTTGGATAAATCTTCCGGATCAGGAAAAGATTTTGATAGAAAGTCATTGCAAAAATCTCTTGGATGACCCGCTTGTGGAAGGCATTCTTTTCAGTGCCCATGACAATACTGAGTATTACAGGGCAAAAAAATCTCTACAGAAAAGGTATGAACTTGAAAATTTGATCAATAGGATTTCAGCCAAATTTGTCAATGCGGAATTTGATAGTGCAGATAGTATCTTCAACTTATCGCTCAAAATGCTCGGCGAATTTGAAAAGGCAGACAGGACCTATATTTTTTTAGTGCATGATGAATTGAATCAAATAGATAATGTATATGAATGGACAGGCCCTGGTATCGAGTCCCAGATAGGGCATTTACAAAACATACCATTTCAAGAGGATGATCTGACCATTGAGGCATTGAGGAAGGGGAATATCCTGGTCGTGCCTGATGTGGATTTAATGCCAGAGAAATTTGCCCGCGAAAGGGATGTATATAAGGAACAAGGAATAAAATCTTTTGTCTTGATCCCGATTTTTTCTGAAAATAAATTGATAGGGTTTTTTGGTTTGGATGCTGTTAACGGAAAAAGAGCTTGGCATGAAAAGGATGAATATGTTCTAAGGCAGTTGGGTGATGTATATGCAGGGAGTTTTATAAATAGAGCTATCAAAAAGAGTTTGGATAGAAATGAAAAACTTCTGGCATCTACTGAAATACTGGCAAAATCAGGGTCTTGGCGGTATAGCAATTCCAAGAAACGGATTATTTTTTCTGAAGGATTGAAGCGGATTTTCGAATTGGATGAAGATCTTTTTTCAGCAACTTTCTCTCAGTTTTATAAAAAAATCTCTAAAAATGACAGAATTGGATTTTTATCAAATCTTAATCAAGCAATAACTAGCCTCAGTTCCTCGAATGGTGCTTTAAGCATTTTTACTTCGGATGGGAAAGAAAAATATATCAGCTACAGTATTCAGGTAAAAAAATCCGCAGAGATGAACGGTGAGGTTGAGGTATATGGATATTGTACCGACAATACTCACAAAAGAGATGCTGAAAATTACCTTAAGCTTCAATCCCAAATTCTTGCTCAGGTCAATGATCCTATTTTTGTTACTGATAATCAGTTTAATATTATTTATATCAATAAAGCAGGCCTCAAAGAATGTTTTATTGAGGAAGGAGAAAAATTTGAAGGTAAAATAACTGATTTGTTTACGTTTGATTTTCTGGGAGGGCCAAAGCTTGACGAGTTACTGATTGATCTGAAACCCGGAGATAGTTTTAGAAAGCAGTTGGATTTGAAATCCAGGATGGGATCAGTGGATCCATATGAAGTTTCAGTTCAACATTTTTTGAATGATGAAAAAGACGAGATCGGGTTTTCTTTTGTGATCAGAAATCTATCCTTATTTGTCAGACAGGAGGCAATAGCAAAAAAGGCACAAATGATTGTGGAAAACAGCCCTGCAGTATTGTTTACGATAGATCCCAACAACAATTTTAGGATATTATATATTTCAGAAAATATCAGACAGTTTGGATATAGCTCTGCCAAATTGATAGAATCCAAAAAAAGCATTCTTGACCTGATTCATCCTGAAGATGTGGATGATTTACTTCACTATCATTCCAAGAACAAGGGTATCCATGGGATTCCGGCTTTTTCCGGAGAATATAGAATCAAAAAGGCGGATGGAACATATAGATGGGTAGAAGACAAAACGAGTGAAGTCTATGATTCCAAAGGCAAAATCATGGTTCATGAGGGTATAATTCAGGATATTACCGAAAGGAAAAAGAATAGAGAAGAAATCCTCAGAAGCCAGGAAAGATACCGTGTGTTGGCCGCAAATATTC
>CAZLJT010000151.1:0-367 GCA_964559905.1 uncultured Aquiflexum sp. | reverse complement strand
ACAAGTATTTTTCTGATTGATCGTGACTTGAGATATATAGTTGCTCAGGGGACTAATTTTGCCGAATGGGGAATGACAGCTTCAGATTTTGAGGGTAAAACGCTGGCAGAGGTCCATCGAAAGAATCTAAATGAAATCCAACCGGCTGTTACCAAGGCATTGTTAAAAAATGAGATCGTCCAAAAACACCTCCTATTTAGACGTCGGGTCTATGAAATTACAGTCAGACCAATTGAATATGAGGGTGAGGTGGAATATGCTCTGGGGATTTTGAGAGATATCAATGAGGAATTCCAGGCTAAGGAAGATTTAAAGAAGAATGAAGAAAAATATCGTAGGTTGGTGGAAGAATCAACCGAAATCATTT
>CAZLJT010000150.1:0-9001 GCA_964559905.1 uncultured Aquiflexum sp. | reverse complement strand
GCCCTTTCATTTTACCCCGAACTCAAGAATATCCGAATTGAGTTTGTTTTCAATGAAAATATCCGAAAATCAGTCATGCAGGCGCAGCCAAGGTTTGTAACAATGTTTGGCTCTCGGAAAAAACGAACTTACATCATAAAAATCAGCCATCAGTTTAATTTTAAAGGGAAAAGCACTCCTATTCAAGATCTTCCCGAAGATGTTCTAGTTGGTTGGATAGGGCACGAACTTGGACATATCATGGATTATTTGCAGAGAAGCAATTGGGCCTTGATTCTATTCGGCATTGGATACCTTACTTCCAAAAGTTTTATCATAGCAGCAGAAAGAGTAGCAGACACCTATGCTGTCAATCATGGCCTTGGGGATTATATTTTAGCAACCAAGGATTTTATTCTCCACCAAGCAGGGATGTCTGAAAAATATATCCGAAAAATTCAAAGGTTATATCTGCCCCCGGAAGAAATCATCTACCTAATGGAAAATATTGTGGTGGTGGATCAGAAAGAGTAGAAAGAATGAGGGATGAGGACAGTTGTCCGAAGCCTCTGGCTTCTTGACACCTAAGTCAGGAGTGTCTAGCTCCGGTATTATTCTTGCAGATTCTCTTCCACATACAGCTCCCATTTTTTAAATTCCTCTTCCTTCATTACTCTTGGAATCTTCACCTGTCCACCTTTTTGCTTGGTTTCTTCAGTCCACTTTTGGAATATTTTTGCCGGCACCAATCTCGTCTCCACAGACTTCAGTGCTTTATTTCTGGCTACTTTATAATTCTTGTTGTTTTCTTGAAGGATTTCATCCAAACGCAGGGCAAAATCTTCTTTACTTATTTCAGTTTTTCTCTCCAGACCCAGATACCAGCGATGCAAATAATCTTCATTTTCCAAAACAGCTGAAACTGTAAATTCTTTGATTTCAGTATTCAATTCCTCTCCGAGTTGCTCCAATGCTTTATTCATCTGAATTACTGATAATTGAGATCCTACCACATTGAGGAAATGCTTCGTCCTACCTGTAATTTTGATCTCCGCTTTTTGTTTATATGTAAACATAACCGTATCACCAATCATATATCTCCATGCACCGGATACTGTGGAAATAATCAACACATATTCCACACCCAACTCTACCTCTTCGATTTTAAGGGCTTTGGCATCCTGTTTTACAGAACCATCCTCATCGATGTTTTCAGGTCTAAAAGGTACAAATTCAAAGTATATCCCATTATCGGTGATCAATGCCATGGCATCAGTATCCTTCCTCAACTGAGTGGCAAGATAACCTTCTGAAGCAAGGTAGGTATCTATCACCGTGATAGGTCTGCTTGTTAGGCGTTCAAAACTTTTGCGGTAAGGTTCAAAAGCCACTCCGCCAGAGGTATAAACTTGGAAGTTTGGCCAGATATCATGGATGTTGTCAACTTTATGGTAAGCGATCACTTTTTTGAGCATCAGCTCTATCCATGAAGGTATACCCGAAATACCCCCAATATCCCAATTCGGGGCTTCCTTTGCCAATGCCTCTACCCTTTTATCCCAATCATCAATACCAGATATTTCCTGACCGGGTCTATAAAATCCATCAAACCAGACAGGTATTTGACTGGCACTGATGCCGCTGATTTCCCCTTCTAAATGACCATTGACCTCTTTGAGGTTGGTACTGCTTCCAAACATCAGAATTTCTTTCTCAAAAAATTCAGATGGTAGGTCAAAATCAGCTATGCCTTTGATTTGTTGTAAACCTGCTTTCCTAATTGACACTATCATTTCATCTGTGACAGGAATACGTTTTTTTTTACTGGTAGTGCCACTGGACACAGCAAAATAATTCACTTTTCCGGGCCAGGTTATGTCCTCTGCCCCATCAATTACTTTCTGCCACCATTCTTCAAGAAGTCTGTCATAACTGAAATATGGAACCTCTGAAGCAAATGCCTCCCTAATATCTTCAGATTCAAGCAGCTTTTCAAACTGGTAATATTTACCGAATGCGGTATTTTTGGCTTTGGAAAGCAGGTCTTTCAATACTACTTGTTGGGCTTCCAAAGGATTGTCGTTGGTAAATATTTTATCGGCAACTTCAACGGCACTTTTTATTATTTTTCCAATGATTGGCATAATGTTATTGTTCTTCCTGAATTAAAACTTAATGATTCGATTAAAAATTAAATCCAAACCTCTTCAGAAAAATCAATATTCAAGCCAAAAATTTTTCGATCAACTATAATTAAAATAAAAAACCTCAGCAGAATCACTCTACTGAGGTTTGAATTTAGTTTAAGATGATGAATTTGGTTGTTATGTATTATGTTACCTCTCGATTCTCTAATCGGTGCCCTTCAAACTTCATCCATCATCCTTCATCCTTTTTAAATAAACTCGTTCAGAATATTCTCAAACAACTCCTGTCTGCCACTTCTCTGTTTCGGCTCACCTGTAGCCAAAGCATGTGCCCTAAGGTCTTCTAAAGTAAGTTTTCCGGATTCAAACTCTTTCCCCTTTCCGGAGTCATAAGAGGCATATCTTTCTTTTCTCAGCGCCTTGTATTCAGATTTTTCCAAAATTTCATTGGCAATCAACAAACCCCTGGCAAATGCATCCATGCTTCCAATATGTGCATAAAAAAGATCCTCCAAATCTGTGGAGTTTCTTCTGACTTTGGCATCAAAATTCACCCCTCCGCCTTGGATTCCCCCGCCTTCAAGGATTACCAACATGGACTCGGTCAATTCCTGCAAATTAATGGCAAATTGGTCTGTATCCCAGCCGTTTTGATAATCACCTCTATTGGCATCAATACTTCCCAAAAGACCCGCATCTACGGCTACCTGCAATTCATGCTGAAAGGTATGTCCTGCTAAAGTGGCATGGTTAACCTCTAAATTCAATTTGAAGTCTTTATCCAATCCATGATATCTCAAAAAACCGATTACCGTAGCCGCATCATAGTCATATTGGTGTTTGGTCGGTTCCATTGGTTTTGGTTCGATCAAGAAAGTGCCCTTAAAACCTTTGGCTCTTGCATAATCCCTTGCCATAGTCAGAAAACGCCCCAAGTGATCGGTTTCCCTTTTCATATCGGTATTGAGCAGAGACATATATCCTTCACGACCTCCCCAGAACACGTAATTTTCCCCGCCCAATTTGATGGTTGCATCTATGGAATTTTTTACCTGAGTACCTGCCCAAGCTACCACATCAAAATCCGGATTGGTGGATGCACCGTTCATATATCTGGGATTACTGAAGACATTCGCTGTACCCCAAAGCAGTTTTACACCAGTTTCCTTTTGTTTCTGCAATGCATAGTCAGTAATGATCTTCATCCTTTCCTCATACTCCTCAATGGTACTTCCTTCATCAATAAGGTCAATGTCGTGGAAACAATAATATTCCGCTCCTATTTTGGTAAAAAACTCAAACGCTGCATCCATTTTATCTTTGGCGCGCTGCACAGCATCACTGCTTTCATCCCAAGGTCTTACCATTGTGCCGGGGCCAAATGGATCTCCTCCTGTAGCACAGAAGGTATGCCAATATGCAATTGAAAATTTGAAGTGATCCTTCATTGGCTTCCCCGCTACTATTTTATTGGCATCATAATATTTAAAAGCAAATGGATTTTTGGATCCTTTACCTTCGAATTTGACTTTGTCAATGTTTGGAAAATAGGTTTTAGACATTTGATTATAGGTTTATTTGTTTTTAAGACGTGAGACACAAGACATAGGACACAAGATATGAGTTGTGAGATTTAAGTTAGAAGTTGGACCTGCCTGCCGGCAGGCTGGAGTAGGAAGTCAAAAGCTTCTTGGCCACCACAACTAAACACCGACCACTGAAAACTGCGACTTCAAACAGATCACTGCAAACAGATCACTGCAAACAGATCACTGAACCCTCCCCAGCGCCTTCAACCAACTTTGGTAAACTTCATTATAAGCAGAAACCAATCTTGGATCAGGCTCGAAGGAAGCTATTTTTTCCAGACCTGCAAACGCCTCTTTTGCATTAGAATATATTCCTGAACCAATTCCTGCACCTCTTGCTGCACCTTGAGCACCATCGGTATCATAGAGTTCAAGTGTTACATTATTCATATTGACAAAAGCCTGTCGGAATAAGGGACTTAGAAACATATTGGCATTTCCTGCTTTAACTGTTTTAAGGTTTAAACCCATATCCTTCATGATATGAAATCCGTAAGTCAATGCGCTGACTATACCTTCCTGACCTGCCCTCAACATATGCCTTTTGTCATGTTTCAATAGATTCAAACCGGAAAGATGGGCATCAACAGCCTTGTTTTCCATGATACGTTCTACACCATTACCAAATGGAATGAATTTGAGACCTTCTGCTCCAATGGGAACTTCAGAAGCAAGCTGATTCATTTCAGGATAAGAAATACTTTCTCCTCCGATTAGTTTTTTCAACCATGAATTTAAAATTCCTGTGCCATTTACACAAAGCAAAACCCCGTAATGAGGATTTTTCTTACTATGGTTGACGTGTACAAAGGTATTTACTCTGGACTTTGGGTCAAATACCGCTTGTGTACTTACACCATAGACAGTTCCAGAAGTGCCCGCTGTTGTTGCCAATTCTCCATCCTCAAGAACATTGAGTGAAAATGCATTATTAGGCTGATCTCCTGCGCGGTAGGTAATGGGAATTCCTGATTCTATTCCCAAAATTTTAGCTGCTTTATCATTTACTCTGCCTTGGACTGAAAAAGATGGAACCACATCGGCTATCATTGAATTATCGATTCCATAATAATCCAATAGTTTTGCCGACAGGCCATTGGACTTGAAATCCCAGAAAATCCCTTCAGAAAGACCTGTTTCTGAAGTAAGTATTTCGCCAGTGAGTTTCATGGCGATATAATCGCCCGGAAGCATAATTTTATGGACTTGATCAAATTTGGAAGGCTCATTCTCCTTGACCCATTTGAGTTTGGATGCGGTAAAATTGCCAGGAGAATTCAATAAATGTGGAAGACAATAATCTTCCCCTAAATCTTTGAAAGCCTTATTTCCAATCTCCACGGCCCTACTGTCACACCAGATGATGGATGGTCTTATAACCTCTTGGTTTTTGTCCACACATACCAGACCATGCATTTGATAAGAAATTCCGATTGCCTGCAGTTCTCCTTTTTGGATATTGGTATTTTTGACAATTTCATGGGTGGTTTCAATAATATATTTCCACCACATTTCAGGGTCCTGTTCTGCCCAGTCTTTACGGGGAGCATTGATGGGCATTTCTACTTTGGGCAGACCTTCGGATGCCACTACTTTACCCGTATCGGCATTTAAAAGTGTTGCTTTTACGGATGAACTTCCAATATCATATCCCAATAATAATCTTCTCATTTGTCAATTAGGTTTTACCAGAATACGATATAAAGAGCAGCAGTAATTCCTGTAATGATCAAAGCACCAATCTTAAATGCCGTACTTGTTTTGAACAGGTCGGCCGTAATCTCAATACTGTTCGGATGGTCTTTACCCTTGCCTTCCACCAAACTGACCACTATCATCAGCCCTGCAATGACAAGGAAAACAACTCCCATCCTATCCAAAAAGGGCAGAAGCGGAAAAGCCCATTTCAATACAACGGATAAAGGAATACTTAAACCTGCTCCTATGAGAGCAGCGTTCGAAGTGGTTTTTTTCCAAAAAACGCCAAAGAAAAATATTGCAAATACACCAGGACTGATAAACCCTGTATATTCCTGAATAAACTGAAATGCCTGATCCAATTGACCCAAGGCCGGAGCTACAATAGCAGCCACTATAAATGCTATAGCCGCTGTAATTCTACCCACTGTAACCTGTTTGGTTTCTGATGCATTTTGACCAAAATATTTCTTGTAAATATCCATGGTGAATATGGTGGAGGTACTATTTGCCATGGATGCCAATGAAGATACAATCGCTGCGGTCAAAGCTGCAAATGCCAAGCCCTTGAGACCAACCGGAAGCAATTGCAACAAAGTCGGATAGGCTCTATCTGATTTGATTATTCCTGTAATGGGATCTTTCATGGACTCGACGAAACCCACATCAATGCCATTTTTGACTATTACCCATGCAGCAATCCCAGGAATGACAACTATCAACGGCATCAATAATTTCAAGAAACCAGCAAAAATCATCCCTTTTTGCGCCTCATCCAGATTTTTGGCGGCTAAAGCCCTTTGCGTAATATATTGATTGAATCCCCAATAACTCAAGTTGGTGATCCACATACCTCCAATCAGGACTGATATTCCGGGCAGATCCAAATAGGCATCTTTGGTTCCCCCTTGTCCGTCAGGAATCATCATTTCTCCTTTGGATAAGATCATGGAAAAATGCCCTGGAACTTCTTTCCTAAGCAGTCCCAACCCTTCCCAAGCTGAACCGTCTCCTACCATAGTCAGGGATATATAAGTTGTGGCCAAGCCACCTGCAATCAAAAAGAATACCTGAACCACATCAGTCCAAGCGACAGCCTTCAATCCCCCATAAATGGAATAAATCATAGCAAAAAGCGCCAGACCAATGATTCCATATACCATGGGTACATTCAATATCGTGTTAAGACTCAAGGCCCCTAAATACAACACAGATGTCAGGTTCACAAAAACATACAACAACAACCAGAAAATGGCCATGGTAGTCCTCACCCTGGTATCATACCTGTCGAGCAAGAAACCTGGCATGGTATAAATACCCTTTTTGATATAAATTGGCAAAAAGAAAATAGCTACTACCAAAAGGGTAATAGCTGCCATCCATTCATAAGTGGATATCGCCAAGCCAAGGGCAAAGCCCGAACCTGACATTCCGATAAACTGCTCTGCAGAAATGTTAGATGCAATCAGGGAGGCACCTACCGCCCACCAAGGAAGTGCTTTAGAAGCCAGAAAATAATCCTGTGAGTTTTTGATATGGCCTTTTTTCTCTCTTGAGACAAAAAGTCCCATGCCAATAATGAGCAGGCAATACCCAATAAATACTGCTAGGTCTAAAGGTTCTAATAACATAGGTTATGGTTTACTGTTTAAGGTTCGGGTTCGTAATCGATTGCAATTGAATTAATCAATTTTAGCATCATTATATCTCCAAATATAATGTTTTCGGCCAATCCACTTACAGTTTTTGTATATTTATCAAAAACCTATCAAACAATATTTAATGAAAAGCCTATTTACTTTAATAGTGATCCTTTTAATGTCAGAATATGTCAATGCAAACGATGGCTACAAACTCTGGCTACAATACTTCCCTTTCGAAAACATTGCCGTTGCTGATTATTACAAGGATTATCTGGAGAATACTCATATAGTCGGAAGCTCTCCGACACATGAAGTCATCAAAAATGAATTGGGAATTGCTGTAAAGGGATTTCTTGGAAAAGATTATCAGGCTTTGACCGGAAAATCTGTGGAATCGGCCCTATGCATCATTTCCAAAACTGATGAACTCCCCCAAGAAATTAAAACCGAGTTTGGTCCAAGGACAGTCGGTCTAAAAGAAGACGGTTATTTGCTGAAATACCATCAGGGGAAAGTGTATATAATTTCCAATACAGACATTGGTTTGCTTTATGGAACTTTCTCCTTTCTCAAATCCATTCAGACCAGAACGCAACTGGAAAACCTGGATATTCTTGAAAATCCGCGGATTCAAAGGAGGCTTTTGAATCATTGGGACAATCTCAACAGGACCGTTGAAAGAGGGTATGCAGGCTTCAGCATTTGGAATTGGCACAGGCTTCCACATCATTTAGATCAACAGTACATTGACTATGCAAGGGCAAATGCCTCTATTGGCATCAATGGCACATCTATCACTAATGTGAATGCCAACTCCTTGATCCTTACACCGGATTACTTGACCAAAGTAAAAGCCTTGGCTGATGTATTTAGGCCATATGGAATCAAAGTGTATCTGACAGCAAGGTTCTCTTCGCCCATGGAAATAGGAGGATTGAAAACCGCTGATCCATTGGATCCTGATGTTCAGCAATGGTGGAAAAAAAAGACCAAAGAGATTTACAGTTATATACCTGATTTTGGTGGATATCTGGTCAAAGCAGATTCTGAAGGACAGCCTGGACCCCATAATTATGGTCGGACCCAGGCAGCAGGGGCCAATATGCTTGCGGATGCAGTGCAACCATTTGGAGGAATAGTCATGTGGAGGGCATTTGTATACAATGAAAAAACTCCGACCGACAGATTAAAGCAGGCTTATGACGAATTTAAACCTTTAGATGGTGAATTTAGGGAAAATGTAATCATACAGGTTAAAAACGGACCTTTGGATTTCCAACCAAGAGAACCTTTCCATCCACTTTTTGGAGCCATGCCCAAAACTCCCATAATGATGGAATTTCAAATCACCAAAGAATATCTTGGTCAGGAAACCCACTGGGTAAATTTGGCCTCCATGTGGGAAGAAGTATTGCAATCAGATACTTATGCCAAAGGAAAAGGAAGTACCGTGAGTAAAGTTATTGATGGAAGCCTGCATGGATATAAATTGACCGGTATGGCGGGTGTGGCCAATATTGGTACAGACCGAAATTGGACCGGGCATCATACCGGACAGGCTGATTGGTATGCTTATGGGAAATTGGCATGGAATCCCGATGCCAACATTGATAAAATAGCTGAAGATTGGTTGAAAATGACTTTCAGTACTGACCCTGATTTTGTTGAGACCATCAAAATGGTCATGCTCAAATCACATGAAATCCTGGTTAATTATATGACACCACTTGGTCTCCATCATATCATGGCCAGAAGCCACCATTGGGGACCTGGGCCATGGGTAACCGGAGGAAGCAGAGACGATTGGACAGCTACTTATTATCACAAAGCTTCCAAAGATAGCATTGGCTTTGACAGAACAGTTTCTGGAAGCAATGCCTTAGGCCAATATGCCCCGGAATGGAAGCAGATTTTGGGAGATCCGGATAAGATTTCTCTGGATTAT
>CAZLJT010000149.1:0-9086 GCA_964559905.1 uncultured Aquiflexum sp. | reverse complement strand
GAAATATTTTATTCTTGATGGCATCGGGAATATCAGGGCCGTTGTCTTTTAAAGGAAAATTATTGATGGAATCCAGTTGAAAAGGAATGGATTCGAGCTTGTCCCAATCAAATTCCGTTGAGGTAATGGGCGATTTGAGGGGTTTGAATTCATTGACTGAAAAAACTTTTGAAGGCAACTTATCGATATCAAAACCAATCTTTACCCCTTTTGGAATGCTGTCCTGTGGATAAACCTTCCAGTTGATGGGGTTACCTTCCGGCATTTCGAAAGGAATGGTTTTTGGAATCTCAAAACCGGAGGCATTTTCCGGAAATGGAATATTGGTTTCTTTTTGGCAGGAATACATCATCACCGACAGTGATAGCAACAGTCTTAATTTGGAGTGTAGGGTGATTTTTAATTTCATATGCCTGTGTTTTTTCAACTTAATAAAATTGTAAACTTACTCCCTTTACCCTTCCCGAAAGAATCGGGATTTCCTTCGTCTACTTCGGTTTCCACCCTCAAATCTCCCCCATACGCCTTGATAATATCATAAGATAAGGATAATACCAATCCTGTGCCTTCTCCTGTAGGTTTAGTAGTGAAAAAAGGCTGGAAAATTTTGTTTTTGAACGCGTCCGTGAGAACGGGGACTTTGTCTGAGACTGAGATGAAAGTCTGATTTAATCCCGATAGCTATTCGATGGATATTGTCGTTTTTTTCATTATCAAACATAAATATTTCCATTTAAGTAAGTTTTATGATAAACCGGCTAAAACGGCCTGCTTCGGATTCTATTTTCATAGTACCTCCATGGGCTGTCACGATATCATTGGAAATACTTAGACCAAGTCCTGTCCCTTCGGTCCCTTTTTTCGTTGTGAAAAACGGCTGCAAAATCTTGTCTTTGATGTTTTCCGGAATTCCAGGTCCATTGTCTTCAAAAACTATCATGGTAGAACCATTTTCCTTGTAACTGTTGACGGTTAGTCTTGGCATGTAACTCCTCTCGCCGCTTGGTGCATTTTCTTGCATTTTTAACTTATCCCTCATAGCATCAAAGGCGTTGGTCGAAAGGTTGAGGATTACCCTACTGAAATCTTCAGTGATCAATGGGATTTTTTCTATTTGCTCATCTAGATTTAGATCAATATTCACATTTATGGGATCTTTGCTTGCTCTCATCCCATGATAAGCAAGGTTGACATACTCTGCGATAAGTGAATTGATCTGGGTAGGTTCACGCCTGCCTTCACTGCCCCTGGAGTGCAAAAGCATTGATTTAACAATGCCATCTGCCCGGGTTCCATGCTCATGAATCTTTTGCAGGTTTTGTTTGATAACAGACAATGCCTCGTCGATGAGGTTTTCATCTCTTGCTTCTATGTTTTTCGACCTTTCCTCCATTATTTCTTCAATCAATTCAGAAGATAAGTCCGAGAAGTTATTGACAAAGTTGAGCGGGTTTTTGATCTCATGGGCAATACCGGCGGTAAGCTGTCCCAGTGAGGCAAGCTTTTCTTGCTGAATGAGTTGTTCTTGAGCTGCCCGTAGTTCACCCAAAGTTGCTTCTACTTTTTGTTTGGCAATTTCAAGCCTGTTAAAATCCTCATACCTGTCGTATGCCACAGAAAAAGCATTAGCCAGTGACTGGGCCAAATCCAAATTTTCTTTGGATAGTATTTCTGAATTGCCAATGTAAAGCAACCCTTGCTTAAAAGGGATAAAGTGAAGTTCGAGGTTTTCAGGTGCGGCACCTGACTCATAAGCTTCTTTTGATGCGATATATCCCTCAATGAACAACCTATCCGACCAGTCATTAAAATCCTTTTTGCTCCAATGCTCGTGATGTACCCTTTGATGTTGCCAGGCCAATCGGATGTTTTCTATAAGGGACATTCCCTGATAGGGAAGGTGAAGCACGGCAATAGCACTGCCTTGTGGTGTGCTGAGGTAGCAGTGGATTTTCTCTTGCTCATCGTCCATGATGAAAATACCACAGCGGATAAATGGAATACCCAGTTTTTTCAACTCTTCCCATATCAATGGCGTGATCTGTTGCAGATCATCGGCATTTCGCATGGATGCGATTTCTGCCCGGATCTTATCCAGTGAAGCCTGTTTATCTGCTAATTTCTTCTGTTTATCGAGTTCAATAAGATTTTGATTGATTTCATTCTTAGCAATTTCAATTTGCTTCTTTTGAACCTCCATTTCTTTGAGACTCGCGTTCAATACATTTGTAATGGCGGCTTTATCAATAAGTGTTCTGTTATATTTGAACTCGGCAACCAAAATGTTTTTCTGAACCTTTTTTAAAGCATTGAGCAGTAATTGTTTCTCTCCTTCTGAAAGATTAAATTCTTCAATTATTTTAATGAACTCTTCCAAAGAATTTAATTTTTATATTTGATGAACTTATTTAAGTGGTATTTTACTTTCATTCCTTTTCTTTCAAAATAACCATTGAACAGGTTTCATTATGAAAGTCACAAGCGTTGTTTTCAGTTGCACCGATTTCTCCATAAGTGAAAAAACCAATCAGAGGCTTTTTCCAAATGGCCTGAATCATTCCTGCTTCATCGCCTGTCAAAGGCCCTAAGGCCATGTGCCTGGCTTTACAGGAAAACATAATCAGCGCATCCGCTTCAGGTATCTTGGATTTCATGGTGGATACTTTATCTGCTGTTTTTTCTATCAGATCAAATCCCGGCTGTACCGAAAATTTAACCTTACTTCCTTCAGGAATCCCTCCTGCAAAAATCAAGGCCCTACTGTCAATATCCACCATAAGTGGGGCCCGCAGCACGATATTTCCATTGTCTTTTTTCATCTGAAGAGGATATTGGGCAAAGTTTTGGGCTATAATTTCTGCTGTATTGTCCACACTTTCGGTGAATTGGAAATAATTGACAAATACATCCACTGCCGGCTCGTCATCAATGGTATAGACCACGTTTCCTACAGATTTGGTGATCGTTTTTTCTATACCGATATTATCCCAGCCGCTTGTGGCAATTCCTTTGATATTGATTTTGTCCCCATCGATGACCAGACCGATCAGGGCATTGGGAGACTCCCTTTCATTGGTAAACACAAAGGTGGATTTCATGGTCAAATCATCCCCTGCAAGTCCTCCAAAAAGAGGGATGTTTTTGTCAAAAGACTGAAACCCATTGATGATATTTTCCGCATCGATGGTCAGGCCACTTGAGATAACGATGACCGAGGGATTTTCAAAGGATTCTTTGGCAAATTTCCCCAAATCCTCCGCTAATTTGAATGTGTCGGTAGATTCTTCAAAAAAGAGGGTATAATGGGATTTGTTGATATCCAGTAACATGATCACAGCAGAGTTTTCCAACACTTCATCATTGATGATTTCTCCGGCCGTGGTTGCTCCCAAAACATCAATTCCCTGGCCTTTAAAAAAAACCATCAATGCAGCTCTGTCCTGAGAAATAGAACAAAATATAATTGCCAAAGTGGGCTGAAACCCATCAGCGGTAGCACTGGAAAAACTTTGCTTGATTTGATCTATATTTTCCCCGGAAATGTTTTTTGCTTTCATGGTTATTAGATTTAGGGTTTGTCTTTGAAGTTGGTTGCTTGAAGATTTTCCAGGCAAATTGAAATATTTTTGGTAATGATATTGATCAAAGTAGGGATAAATGAACCCTGCACCGTATTAGTCAGCCAAGGATTCATGACCGTAGAAATAATAAAGTTGATCGCTTCATCTTTCCCTGTGGTGACCCCCATTCTTTTTCTTAAATCATCCACAAGGCAATCCCCGTATCCAGATCTTGTGAAAGCTGATGAAGTCACCACAATTTCTGTTTCCTCGGTATTTTCTTCATAGGGTTTGAAACTGAACATTTTATAAATCGCATCATTGAATTTATTTGTTTTGATCATGTCCGGATTTGGCTTCCCTTCTTCGTAGAAATTATATAGGTAGGTTACAATGGTCTGATCGCCACCCAACTCCTTGAAAAGCTCAAATGCTTCCGAATCTGCCATGATTTCCTGGTTGGTTTTGTTGACAATCCTATCCCGGATAAATTCATATTGTGCCTGTACTTCATCTTCACTTTTCCCTTGCTGTACCGCAGGAATTGGAACAAGGGGAATGATAAAAAAGGGCAACGCTTCGATATTCATGCAGACCAAAGCAGCATAAAGTCTTTTTGAATTGAAAAAACACGCTCCTGACAGCTTGCCATAGCCGGTGATATTGGGGCGGATGACTTTGTGGCTGAAATATACTGCCGCCGCCGCCGCACCAGGTTTAGAACCTTCGACACCATAAACTCCTACTGTCGGATCTACACCTCCATGATAGACGACTGGGGCTGTAAATGACACCAGATTTCGCATAGCAGAATTTCTATAACAAAGTCCGCCTGCAGGATAAGGCACATAGCCTGACTTATGTGGGTCAATAGTGATGGAATCGGCTTGCTGAATGACTTCGTATTGTGTTTTCACATACTCACTCATGGGCAAGATTGCTATTTCGCTTTCTTCGATTTTTGTAAAAAATCTAGGATCACTTTCATCAGAACTGTTCAGCATGGTCTTGAAATATCCACCCCAGGCAGCATCTGCATGGATGGCAAATTCCAAACCCTGCGTACGGTAAGTTTCCCGAAGTGCCAAAATCTCTTTCAGGGGATCTACAGCGCTCTCCTCGGTGGTTCCGATAATGGCTACGACATTCATGACAGGAGTTTTAGTTTGCAGACATTTATCCAACTCCTCCTTCAAATGTCCCAAATCCATATGTACCTTTTCATCCACTCTGATAGAAATCATATTTGCCGAACCAATTCCTAATATAGCCGCGCCTTTTGGCCAAGAATAATGTCTTGCAGCAGAGCAATAGGATACAGGAACATGGGGGACTTCAGGTAAGTATTTGGAAAAAATCTCTAGGTAACCCAAATTTTGAATAGTATAATTGGCGATAGTATTTCCAATCACACCCAAATCAAGGTTATATTGGTTTTTGATCTTATTGGGAATGTCAAGTGTTTCATCGATGGGCAGATTCAGTAATGTCCAATTATCCAACTCGATCAGGCGCTTACTTTCGCCATTGAGCAATTTCACCTGGAAATCCTTTGCAATTTGAAGAGATGGTTCGTTGAGAATCGCAGCTTTAAGACTAATGGGGTAGAATTTTAGATTTCTAGCCATCCACAAGGCTTCCAAATTTGCCACTGAGCCATCACAGGTGATATGGCCCCAAGCTGTGACCCCTATTGGATCAGGGATTTTTTCATTTTGTGATGTTGGAATTGGGGTCACTTCATATCCAAGCATCTTGCACAACTCGTTTCCTACCTGCATTTCCAAAAGTGTGGTAACGGGGGAGGCTTCTGCGGCAACATTATTTTGGTTGTACAGCAAAGCCGCAAAATATCCCAAAATACCAGGTGTAGTTGTGTCCCAAAGCATGTGTCCAATTGATCTCATGCTAAAAAAAGTGCCTGATTCCTGAAGCTGAACAATGAGCTTTTGATACTCATCTTCCATGAATTTGACGGTATTTTTAAAACCTTCTGAATTTTGAATTTCAACATCCAGATAATCCGGGTCCTCAGGAAAATAATTTCTTCTAAATTCTACATGACCTTTCAAGGCCATTGCCAACATCTTGGACATGGTTTCGGCATTACTTCCCCGTGTCCCCAAAAACATGGCCTCAAGGGTCTCAGCACCTGAACCTTGGAGTTTGATTTGAAGGGAAGGGGCTATCTTATTGTGTGCTGCTAGTAAGTTCTTAGCAAAAAGCGCTGAATGATGAATGGAGGAAGATTTCATAATATATGACTAATGTGAAAATTGATTTTTATACTTGTGGTAAACTTAGGGATGCTCCTTAAGAATTTGCTTCACTTCATTTTTTAGTGAATCAAAATCTATTGGTTTGGTGAAAAACTCTTTAGCACCCGAACTCTTGGCTTTGTTGTGGTTTTCGGTGTCACCGTATGCTGAAATCATACTCACTTGGATCTGTGGAAAAAGAGTTTTTACTCTTTCTAAAAGCTGTAGACCCGACATTCCTGGCATATTGATATCTGAAAAAACATACATCACTTCGGGAGGTTGGGTACTTTCCAGGATTTCTAAAGCCTCTTGACCTGAAAAAGCAAATTCCAGTTCTATGACCCCGCTTCGTATTTCTTTTCGGAGTTTCTGCCGAAATAGCATTTCGACATCTTTTTCATCGTCTACTATTAAAAATTTCATGATTTATTAGTTTTTATTCAAATTAAAAAATATCGGGTTTATTGAAACTGAAGTAGGACGAATGGTAGGTTTTATTGTCCCAAAGTACCTGAAAATTTCCCGAACGAAATCTAAGGCCGATTTTCATTTTTCATCCATTTGGCTTATAATGGCAAATCGGATTAAACTACTCCCACCATGGTCAAGGCTAGAGAGAGAATACAAAATCAAATCATCCCGTAATCTAAAATTTGAAATCAGCTTTATCAAAACCCTGAACCAAAAAATCTGGATTCAATAAATCCGGCTTATTGTAAGTCAAAGAAACCCTTCCTTTCATTGTGATAACCTTTCCACCCATGGCCAAAACAATGGCATGCGCCGCAGCAGTATCCCACTCCAACGTGGGGCCAAAGCGGGGATAAAGCTGCGCTTTGTTTTCGGCCACGAGTGTAATTTTCAAAGAGGAACCCATATGGATTACATTGGCTTCCGGATATTTTGCAATGAAATCCTTTGTTTCCGGATTCATATGTGACCTGCTGGCTACTATGGTTTTGATGGTGGTATCAGCAAATGTGTCCAGTTTTAAAGGTTCCATATTGGCTTCTTGCTTCCAGGAACCGGATCCTGGACTTCCCCAATACAACCAATCCAGTACAGGAGCATATACTACACCCATTATAGGTTTTCCGAGATTTATCAGTGCGATATTGACGGTAAATTCCCCATTCCTTTTCACAAATTCCTTAGTACCGTCCAAAGGATCCACCAACCAATAATACTCCCAATGCTTACGGACTGAATAAGGAATCTCGTAACCTTCTTCTGATAATATCGGTAAACCGGTTTTCTCCAAAACAGAAAGGATAGTTTGATGTGCCGCTTTGTCTGCCAATGTTAAAGGAGATTGGTCTTCTTTTAAAGTGAGACCGATTTCTTCGGAATGGTAAACTTCAAGAATTTTCTCCCCTGCTTGTAGTGCTGCTGATTTGGCTAATTCCAAAAAAATGTCATGGGAGTAATTTGATGAGAGCATGTAGAAACAAGGAATTTTTCTGATGGGATAAAGCTAGAAATTTTTTTGGGTTTTAATTTTAAATTAGACTACAACCTGTCCTTAACTGTAAGATAAAAAAATGGGCACTTGGAATAGGTATATCCCAAATGCCCTGATGAAGTCGATAAATGTATAATTTAAAAAACTTACTTGGATGGTGGTTTGACTTCAAATCCCTGTGCTTCCATAATATTCAACATATCATACCAATAGCGTAAAAATTCAATTTTACCATTTACTATTCGCCCTGCACTATGATAAGGAACTGTTATGATTTTACCGGTTGCTTTGTGCTGAAGGGTATTGGTTCCCCATGATAATACCCATTCCCCCTCGTTCCAATTGTTGGTCACTTTGACAGGGAGATAGAGCTCTTGTGAAAGGGTATGTTTGAATTGGTTGGTACTATTGGTGTAATACTCCTTGTGCTGGCCCACTGTGAGCGAGTCCAATCCTCCTCCCAAGCCATATATCATCGCACCTGGTGCGAATTGAGCATTCATCGTGGCTACATCACCATCCTGAAGTGCTTTGGTATATTTCTGCACTACCTCCAAAGCTTTTGCAGCATTCTGAAATTCAAGTGTCACCACTTGATCCTGTGCGTTTGAAATCATTGGCATCAACATCATCAGTAATGCCAAGGTCAACGTAATTTTTAAAATTTTCATAAAGAAAGAGGTTAAGTTAAAAGATTTGCTATTTATCTAAACTCCTGAATATTAATGATAAATCAAATCAATCAAGGACGAATAAGCGGAAATCCTGTCCCAATGCTATGAATTACTTTTCAGGGTTTTTTGATAATTTTCTTAGTTCCATAGAAGTGGCCCAAATACAAAGAATTTTTATGGGTTATGTGTAGTTCCCCGGAAAATTGGTCGAATTCCATTAGTTCGAGAGTGTCGTGTATGGAATTCAAATGGGATTATCAATTTGTCATTTCAATGCTAAAGGGGTTGAATTTCCCCTAATTAATTATCAGATTTAGAGATTCATTTCCAAATAGAAAACCTAAACATGAACTACTTTAAAACCTCCGTTTCAATTTTCACTTTTGGGATGTTCCTTTTACTCAGTGCTAAGGTTAATGCTCAAATCTCCAAAGCCGAAAAAGCTTTCTCAGATGCTGAATCAAAAGGGTTTTCAGGCGTGTTGCTTTTGGCCATTGATGGAAAGGTGGTTTTCGAAGAAGCAACAGGATATCGTTCTTTTGAGCAGAAAATCCCACTCCAAACAACAGATATTTTTGAAATGGCTTCAGTTTCCAAACAGTTTACGGCCATGATGATCATGAAATGTGAGGAAAAAGGTCTATTGAATTATGATGATTTTGCTGATAAGTACCTTGATATTCCATACAAAGGAATTACCATCAGGCAATTACTGTCCCATACCAATGGTCTGCCGGATTATCAAGCTGTCATGGACAAGTATTGGGACAAAAGCAAAGTGGCCGACAATGCAGCTATTTTGGAATACCTGCGCAAATACCACCCGCCCATGTTGGCCCAACCGGGAGAAAAATATGAATACAGCAATACTGCCTATGTGTTTTTGGCCAGTATCGTGGAAAAAGTCACCGGCAGGGATTTTATCGAATTGTCCAGAGAATGGATTTTCAAACCTTTGAGCATGGCCAATACCGATATCAGGACTTTGGAGGAAAAAGCCAAGGTACCCAATTTTGCAGCTGGGTACTTGAAAGACGAAAAAGGAAACTACGTCAATGCCAATAAATTCCATTCATCGGATTATACGGTTTGGTTGGGAAACAGAAAAGGACCCGGAAGGGTCAGCAGT
>CAZLJT010000148.1:0-9220 GCA_964559905.1 uncultured Aquiflexum sp. | reverse complement strand
ATATTGTTAAGCGCTTTTTTCCAAACCTCAAGACCGTTCTCACCTACTTTTTGTTCAACCTTCTCAACTGCGTCGTAGAAGATTTTGTAAGCAATACTCTTCTTGCCATCTACCATAAGACAATTCACGAACTTTGTCACCAAAGTATCGCCAAACTTAGGATCGGGAAGAATGTACCTCTTTTTTGGTTTCGATTTTCTCATTTTTTCTGAATGATTTTAATTATTTTTTCTTTGCCGGGGCTGCTGGGGCACCTTTGCCTGCCTTCGGTCTTTTTGCACCGTACTTGGAACGACCTTGCTTACGGTCTTTTACTCCTGCTGTATCCAATGCACCTCTGATAATGTGGTAACGTACACCTGGTAGATCCTTCACACGACCACCTCTGATCAATACGATAGAGTGCTCTTGCAAATTGTGACCTTCTCCGGGAATGTAGGCATTCACCTCTTTACCATTCGTCAATCTTACCCTTGCCACTTTTCTCATCGCTGAGTTTGGCTTTTTAGGTGTGGTAGTGTATACCCTGGTACACACACCCCTCCTTTGAGGACAAGAATCCAAAGCTCTTGACTTGGACTTGGTCTCTAGAGTGGTTCTACCTTTTCTTACTAACTGTTGTATAGTAGGCATTAACTGATAAAATTTATTTTAATTCCTTAAACTTGTGAATTTTGGACTGCAAAGGTATGCAAATAGGTAAAACAAACAAAATTAAGATGTTATATTTTTACTAAGCCTCCCCAAATGTTCCCCCAAAATTCATGGGAAAACTTGGTCCCTCAGAGCCGCCTTCGATTTTGCCGAATGCTAGCTCATATTTCCCTATATTATCCTTCAAAGCAGCCAATAATCTTTTAGCGTGATCCGGAGTCATGATAATCCTTGATTTCACTTTTGCCTTGGGCACTCCGGGCATCAATCTGATGAAGTCTATAACAAACTCAGAGTTGGAGTGAGCAATCATGGCTAGGTTGCTGTAAATTCCTTCGGCTACCTCCTCCGATAGTTCCACGTTGATCTGCTGGTCCTGATGGGGTTTTTGTCCTTTTCCGTCTTCCATTTTGATAACAGTTTGATGAAAAAAGGCCTGTAAAATATACAGGCCTTTTGAATTTATTTATTTAAAGATTATTTGATGGCTTCTCTGGACTTACTGAAAGATCTTTCCTTTTCACCGGACATTCTTTCATATTCTTCCATTGATCCCACTATAATATTCTTAAGATGTCTTTGACCCGTACCAGCCGGAATCAAATGACCTACGATTACATTTTCTTTCAATCCCAACAATTCATCTCTCTTACCTCTGATGGCAGCCTCACTCAATACCTTGGTAGTTTCCTGGAAGGAAGCAGCCGAGATAAAGCTTTCAGTACCCAAAGAGGCCGCAGTAATACCCTGTAAAGTCGGTTGAGAAACAGCCGTTTCGGCATCTCTGACCTGAACCAATTTAAGATCTTTACGCTTCAAGCTTGAATTTTCATCCCTCAATCTTCTTGAAGTAATGATCATTCCCGGCTTCAAAGTAGAAGAATCACCGGCATCCATCACCACTTTCTTGTCAAGGATGTTGTCGTTTTCTTCTCTGAATGCCCACTTGTCAACAATCTGATTTTGAAGGAATCCAGTATCACCCGCATCAAGAATTTCAACTTTCTGCATCATTTGAGTTACTATCACCTCTATGTGTTTATCATTGATTTTCACACCTTGAAGTCTGTAAACCTCTTGAATTTCATTCACCAAATATTCCTGCACAGCAGTTGGTCCTTTGATAGAAAGGATATCACTTGGGGTAATTGCTCCGTCAGATAGAGCTTCACCTGCTCTGATGAAGTCGTTTTCCTGTACAAGGATATGCTTGGATAGAGAAACCATGTATCTTTTCTTCACCCCGTCCTTTGACTCGATGAATATTTCACGATTACCTCTTTTGATACCACCATAAGTAACAACACCATCAATTTCAGAAACCACAGCCGGATTGGAAGGATTTCTTGCTTCAAACAATTCGGTTACTCTTGGTAGACCACCGGTAATATCTCTGGTTTTACCGACTGATCTTGGTATTTTAACCAAGATCTGACCTGATTTAACCATCTCCCCTTCTTCTACAGCAAGGTGAGCTCCAACCGGAATATTGTAAGACTTGGTTTCGTCGCCTCCGTAATTCACCATTACTGCAGGATTCTTGGTCTTATCTTTAGTATCGATAATCACCTTTTCTCTATATCCTGTCTGGTCATCGGCAACTTCCTTGAAAGTGATTCCTTCAATGATTGAATCAAACTCAATTTCACCGTCAAATTCGGAAAGAATTACAGCATTGTAAGGATCCCAAGTACATAAGGAATCACCTTTTGTAATTTTCTGACCATCCTTGACATTCAATAAGGCACCGTATGGTACGTGATTGGAAACAAGAATTTTACCGGACTTGGCATCATTGATTTTTATTTCACCTGACCTTCCCATTACGACAGATACTTTTTCTCCATCCTTATTGGTAGTCTCAATCCATCTCAATTCTTCATCAAACTCAATTATTCCATCAAATTTGGCATTGATACTGGCTTCAACTGAGATGTTGGAAGCTGTACCGCCCACGTGGAATGTTCTCAATGTAAGCTGAGTACCTGGTTCACCGATTGACTGAGCGGCTATAACACCGACTGATTCACCTGCCTGTACCATATTGCCAGTAGTCAGATTTCGACCATAACACTTCGCACAAACACCTCTTCTTGTTTCACAAGTCAGTACAGATCGGATTTCAACTTCTTCAATAGAAGATTCATCTACTTTCTTAGCCACGTCTTCCGTGATTTCAACTCCTGAAAGAACGATCAACTCTTCAGTAACAGGATCATATACATCATGAACAGAAACCCTACCTAATATCCTTTCAGAAAGTGGTTCAACGATTTCGTCATTATCTTTCAGCGCCTGAACAACAAGCCCTCTCAATGTTCCACAATCCTCTTCAGAAACGATCATGTCTTGAGCTACATCAACCAATCTTCTGGTCAGATAACCGGCATCAGCAGTTTTCAGGGCAGTATCAGCAAGACCTTTACGGGCACCGTGAGTAGAGATAAAGTATTCCAATACATCCAAACCTTCTTTAAAGTTGGAAAGGATTGGGTTTTCGATGATTTCACCTACAGAACCTTGAAGGTTTTTCTGTGGCTTTGCCATCAGACCTCTCATCCCACCTAACTGACGAATCTGCTCTCTTGAACCTCTGGCTCCTGAGTGCATCATCATATAGATAGCGTTGAATCCTTGTTTATCCTCCTCCATCTGCTTCATCAAAATATTAGTAAGATGAGAGTTGGTTCTCGTCCAAATATCAATTACCTGATTATATCTTTCGTTATCCGTAATCAAACCCATCAGGTAGTTATTCCAAACCTGATCAACTTCTTCTTTCGCCTTATTGATAAACGGTTCTTTTTCTTCAGGGATAATTACATCATTAAGTCCCATGGAAAGACCTCCGGTATAAGCCATTTGGAAACCTAAATTCTTGATATCATCAAGGAATTGGGCTGTTCTGGCCACACCGCAAATTTTCACAACTTCAGATATAATCTGTTGGAGCTTTTTCTTTGTCAAAAGTTCATTGACAAATCCTACTTGTTCTGGAACAAACTGATTGAATATCAATCTTCCGGCAACTGTTTCAACAATCTGACTGGAAAATTCACCGGATTCATCTCTGACAGAAACTTTACATTTAATGAAAGCGTGCTGTGATACACGACCTTCGTTCATCGCAATAATGACTTCTTCTTCACCGTAAAACGTCATTCCTTCCCCAAGTATGATTTCCTCAGGTGTTGATTTTTTACCCTTAGTCACGTAGTAAAGGCCAAGAACCATATCCTGTGAGGGAACTGTAATTGGAGCTCCATTGGCAGGGTTAAGAATATTATGGGAAGAAAGCATCAATGTTGAAGCTTCTAGAATTGCTTCATGTCCCAAAGGAACGTGTACAGCCATTTGATCACCGTCAAAATCGGCGTTGAATGCAGTACATACCAATGGATGAAGTTGAATTGCTTTTCCTTCAATCAATTTTGGCTGAAAAGCCTGAATACCTAGTCGGTGAAGCGTTGGAGCCCGGTTTAGCAATACAGGGTGTCCTTTCAATACATTTTCAAGGATATCCCATACTACCGGATCTTTTCTGTCAACAATCTTTTTGGCAGATTTTACAGTTTTTACAATACCCCTTTCAATCAGTTTCCTGATAATAAAAGGTTTGAAAAGTTCTGCTGCCATATTTTTTGGTAAACCACACTCATGAAGTTTCAATTCAGGACCAACGACAATTACCGAACGACCTGAATAATCAACTCTTTTTCCGAGAAGGTTTTGACGGAATCGGCCTTGTTTACCTTTCAGCATATCTGAAAGAGATTTCAAAGCTCTGTTACCATCAGATCTTACCGCATTTACTTTTCTTGAATTATCAAATAAAGAGTCAACAGCTTCCTGAAGCATCCTTTTTTCATTTCGCAGAATAACCTCTGGAGCTTTGATATCTATCAATCTCTTCAAACGGTTGTTTCTGATAATAACTCTTCTATAAAGGTCATTCAAATCAGAAGTTGCGAATCTACCCCCATCCAAAGGAACCAAAGGTCTCAATTCCGGTGGAATTACAGGTACCATTCTGACAACCATCCATTCAGGTCTGTTTTCAATTCTGGTCCTAGCTTCTCTGAATGCTTCCACAACTTTTAGTCGCTTTAAAGCTTCAGCCTTTCTCTGCTGAGAAGTATCTGTAGCAGCCTGATGTCTTAAGCTGTAGGAAAGGTCATCCAAATCCAATCTGGCCAAAAGCATTTCTATAGCTTCTGCACCCATTTTGGCTATGAATTTACCAGGATCTTCGTCGTCGAGCATGTGGTTCTCTTTTGGAAGCTTATCCATGATATCCAAATACTCGTCTTCAGTCAAAAAGTCAAGGTACTGTACCCCGTCCTCAGCTTTGATACCTGGTTGGATGACCGCATATCTTTCATAATATACGATCTGATCCAATTTTTTGGTAGGTAGTCCAAGAAGGTAACCAATTTTGTTTGGTAGAGACTTAAAGTACCAGATATGAGCGACAGGAACAACCAATTCGATATGTCCCATTCTCTCTCTTCTGACTTTCTTTTCAGTCACTTCAACACCACATCGGTCACAAATGATGCCTTTATATCTTATGCGCTTATATTTTCCACAATGACATTCCCAGTCTTTGACAGGACCGAAAATCCTCTCGCAAAACAAACCGCCCATTTCAGGCTTGTATGTTCTGTAGTTGATGGTTTCGGGCTGCGTCACTTCACCATGTGAACTATCCAGGATTGATTCCGGAGAGGCCAAACTAATAGTGACTCTGGAAAAGTCGTTGTTTAGTTTTTTATTTTTTCTGAACGCCATAATTGTTGAAGAAATATGTGAAGGGTCTTTCGACCCGTTTTTTTAGAATTAGTCAAGTGTAATTTCGAGTGCAAGACCTCTAAGTTCATGAACCAATACATTGAAAGATTCCGGAATATTCGGTTTAGGAAGATTCTCACCTTTAACGATCGCTTCATAAGCTTTGGCCCTACCTACCACGTCATCAGACTTCACAGTAAGGATTTCCTGAAGTACATGGGATGCACCGAATGCCTCCAATGCCCACACTTCCATCTCTCCAAAACGCTGACCACCAAATTGGGCTTTACCACCCAATGGCTGTTGCGTAATCAAAGAATATGGACCAATGGATCTTGCATGCATCTTATCATCCACCAAGTGACCTAACTTCAGCATGTAAGAAATACCAACTGTCACAGGTTGATCAAACTTCTTACCGGTCAAACCATCATAGAGGTAGGTTCTGCCATAGGGCGGCAATCCTGCATCTTCAAGTTCTTTGGAAACCTCTTCCATGGTAGCACCATCAAATATCGGTGTTGCATATTTCTTGCCTAATTTATATCCTGCCCAAGCAAGAACAGTTTCATAGATTTGACCGATGTTCATCCTTGAAGGTACACCCAATGGATTCAATACGATGTCCATAGGTGTTCCGTCTTCCAAGAACGGCATGTCCTCATCTCTAACAATTCTGGCAACAATACCTTTGTTTCCGTGACGACCAGCCATCTTATCACCTACTTTCAATTTACGCTTTTTGGCAATATAAACTTTTGCAAGTTGAACTATACCAGCAGGCAATTCATCACCCACTTCAAGTGTGAACTTATCTCTCTTGAATCTTCCGGAGATTTCATTTCTTGAATTGATATAGTTTTTGACCAATTTGACAATCAAATCATTGGTATGCGCATCTTCACTCCAATCGTCCAAAATGATATCTGAGATCAAATTTGCCTCTTCAGGCACATTATAATTTGACTCGTCTCTGTAAGGATTTTTGGCAGGAAATAAATTTTGTTCAATATTCTTTAGATTGAACTTTACACCTTTGCTGATGATCTCATCTCCAAATTTATGTTTAACTCCCTGAGAAGTTTTCCCCTCAAGAATTGAAACCAATTTGTTGATCATTTTGGCTCGTATTCCCAATAGGTCTTTGGCGTATTTTCCTTTCAGTTTTTCAACCTCAGCTTTTGACTTGGCCCTAAGGTCTTTGTCTTTTTTAGGTCTAGAGAATAGTTTGGTTTCTATCACCACACCGTTCAATGATGGGGAAGCTTTCAATGAAGCATCTTTTACATCTCCGGCTTTGTCACCGAAGATTGCTCTCAAGAGCTTTTCTTCAGGTGTAGGATCAGTTTCTCCTTTTGGAGTGATTTTACCTATGATGATATCACCTTCTTTTACTTCTGCACCGACTCTGATAATACCATTCTCATCAAGATTTTTAACGGCTTCTTCAGAAACGTTCGGGATTTCGGATGTTAATTCCTCTTCCCCACGCTTGGTATCCCTTACTTCCAGTTGGAATTCCTCGATATGTATAGAAGTAAATATATCCTCTCGTACAACTCTTTCTGAAATTACGATAGCATCCTCAAAGTTATATCCTTGCCAAGGCATGTAAGCTACTCGAAGGTTTTTACCTAAAGCGAGTTCTCCATTGTTGGTGGAATATCCTTCTACAAGAACCTGCCCTTTATGTACCTTTTCACCTTTTAACACCAGTGGAGAAAGGTTAATAGTCGTATCTTGGTTGGTTCTTCTGAACTTTATCAAGTCATAAGTAACATATTCGTCACTGAAATGAACAAGTAATTCATCATCAGTAAGATCATATTTAATGGTGATTTTCTTGGCATCTACATAATCAACAACACCATCCGCTTGGGCAATGATCAATGTTCTTGAATCAGTAGCAGCTTTGGCTTCCAATCCAGTCCCCACGATAGGAGCTTCTGGTTTCAATAAAGGAACTGCTTGACGCTGCATGTTGGATCCCATCAAAGCCCTGTTGGCATCATCATGTTCCAAGAATGGAATCAAGGAGGCTGCTACAGATACAATTTGGTTAGGTGCAACATCCATATAACTGATTTCTTTTGGTTCTAAAACCGGGAAATCACCTTCAAATCTTGCTTTAACTTTTTCATTGATGAAGTTTCCTTTCTCATCCAAAGGAGCATTTGCCTGAGCAATGTTGTTATCGTCTTCTTCTTCTGCGGTCAGGAAAACAATATCCTTAACATCCATACTCACTTTTCCTTCTTTTACTTTTCTATAAGGAGTTTCTAGAAATCCCATAGTATTTACTTTGGCGTGAACGCAAAGAGAAGAAATCAAACCGATATTTGGACCTTCCGGAGTTTCGATGGTACATAGACGACCATAGTGTGTATAGTGAACATCACGAACTTCAAATCCTGCTCTTTCTCTTGAAAGACCACCCGGACCTAAAGCAGACAATCTTCTCTTATGGGTCAACTCTGCAAGTGGATTGGTCTGATCCATAAACTGAGAAAGCTGATTGGTTCCAAAGAAAGAGTTGATAACTGAAGAAAGGGTACGTGCATTGATCAAATCAACAGGTTTAAAGTCCTCATTATCCCTTACATTCATCCTTTCTCTGATAGTTCTTGCCATTCTGGCAAGACCTACTCCGAACTGACTATATAATTGCTCTCCAACCGTTCTTACCCTTCTATTGCTTAAGTGATCTATATCATCTACAACAGCCTTGGAGTTAATCAGACCAATTAGATATTTAACAATACTAATGATGTCCTGTTTGGTCAATACGATTTTCTCAGGGTCTATGTCTAACCCAAGTTTCTTATTGATTCTATATCGACCTACTTCACCTAGGTCATATCTTTTGTCCGAGAAAAACAATCCGTGAATCACTTCTCTAGCAGTAGCTTCATCAGGAGCTTCAGTATTTCTCAATTGACGGTAAATAACCTCAACTGCTTCTTTTTCTGAATTGGAATTATCTTTCTGGAGCGTATTATAGATGATAGAATAATCAGCTACATTGACATCTTCTCTGTGAAGAATGATTGATTTGGTACCTGATTCTAAAATCAATTCAATATCCTCGTCTGTAAGAATCGAATCTCTTTCGAGTAGAACTTCATTTCTATCAATGGAAACTACCTCACCCGTATCTTCATCCACAAAATCCTCAACCCACGTTCTCAGAACACGGGCAGCCAATTTTCTTCCAGTGATCTTTTTAAGATTGTTTTTGGTTGCATCAATTTCTTCGGATAAACCAAAAAGGTCCAGTATTTCCTTATCAGAACCATACCCAATCGCCCTCAATAAGGTAGTGACAGGAAACTTTTTCTTACGGTCTATATAAGCATACATCACATTATTGATGTCGGTAGCAAATTCTATCCAGCTTCCTTTGAAAGGAATAATTCTCGCTGAATAAAGTTTTGTACCGTTTGTATGCTTACTTTGGGCAAAGAAAACACCCGGTGACCTGTGTAATTGAGAAACAATTACTCTTTCAGCTCCATTGATAACGAAAGAACCTTTTTCAGTCATGTAGGGAAGATTCCCTAGAAATACCTCTTGTTCAATTGTTTCAAAATCTTCATTGTCTTCATCGTGACAAAGCAACCTAAGTTTTGCTTTTAATGGGACAGAATAGGTCAAGCCTCTATCAATACATTCCTCAACACTGTATTTCGGAGGGTCAACGGTGTAGTCAATAAATTCAAGTGTAAAGTTCTCTCTCGAATCCGAAATCGGAAAATTTTCGGAAAACACTTTGAAA
>CAZLJT010000147.1:0-9246 GCA_964559905.1 uncultured Aquiflexum sp. | reverse complement strand
AAAAATATTCGTAACTTTCGGGTCAATTGAACCCGAATATTATGATTTATAACTCCATTATTGAGACCATAGGAAACACTCCTATGATCAGGCTGAACAAATTGAACAAAGGAATCAAAGGTGAGATACTTGTAAAAGTAGAGTATTTCAATCCCGGTAATTCCATGAAAGACCGTATGGCTATCAAAATGGTGGAAGATGCGGAAGAAGCAGGACTGCTCAAACCCGGGGGTACCATTATCGAAGGGACAAGTGGCAATACAGGAATGGGTTTGGCATTAGCGGCAATTGCCAAAGGATACAGGTGTATTTTTACCATGGCCGATAAGCAATCCAAGGAAAAAATCGATATTCTCAAAGCAGTGGGCGCAGAAGTCATCGTGTGTCCTACCAATGTATCACCCGAAGACCCGAGATCCTATTATTCAGTAGCAAGAAAACTGAACAATGATATTCCAAATTCATTTTATCCAAATCAGTACGATAATCTCTCCAACTCTCTGGCACATTATGAAACCACAGGTCCTGAAATCTGGAAGGATACTGAAGGGAAAATCACCCATTATGCAGCTGGAGTAGGGACAGGTGGCTCAATGTGTGGAACAGCCAAATATCTTAAAGAACAAAATCCAGATATAATCACAGTAGGCATAGATACCTATGGTTCTGTTTTCAAAAAATATAAGGAGACCGGCATATTTGATGAGAATGAAGTTTATCCTTATCTGACAGAAGGAATTGGTGAGGATATTCTACCCAAAAATGTAGATTTTTCCGTAATCGACCATTTTATAAAAGTGACGGATAAAGATGCCGCTGTAATGACGAGAAGACTTTCAAAAGAAGAAGGTCTTTTTGTAGGATGGTCTTGCGGTTCCGCTGTTCATGGAGCTTTGGAATATGCCAAAGAAAACCTGAAAGAGGGGGATAGAATGGTCATAATTTTACCTGACCATGGTACTAGATACTTGGGCAAAATCTACAATGACGATTGGATGCGAAATCATGGATTTTTGGAAGATAAAACTTTCGGAACTGCTAGAGATATAATAGCTTCCAGAAATGGGAGTTACCAATTATTGGTTTCCCATAAAAATGATAAGGTCAAAGAAACCATTCATCTGATGAACAGCAAGAGTGTTTCACAAATTCCGGTTATGGAAGATGGTCAGGTGATCGGAAGTATAACGGACAGCAAGCTTCTTTCCAAGATTATCGAAAATCCCGAACTGAAAGATGCGGCAGTAGCAGATGTAATGGAAGATCCGATGAAATTTGTGGCTTTGGACAGTACATTGGATGTATTGTCTTCCATGCTTGACTCAGCCAAAGCTGTGCTTGTCAGAGATGACAACCATCAAGTTCATATTGTGACCAAACACGATATCCTAGAGGCGATGACTAAGTAGATTGAAGTTTGAAAATTGGTGATTGAGATAGGATATTCAATAGACCAGAAAGTTTTGGGTATTGAGGGATATCAGAAGACCAATGTTTGGTTGGATGGAGGAAAGGTTAGTCTCAGTTGATTAAATCTCAAGGAATCCAATTGGACGGTAGACTTTATATGCAGATCTATTAAATTGATAAAAAGTAAAGGCAAGGACATTTCCCTTGCCTTTACTGTGAAAAATTAAAAAATTCATGAGTAAAGAGAAATTGGCATCATTGAGAGAAAGAGGATATGATTTTGATATCAAGGATATTTTTTTCCGTGCCTGGCAAATGTATTTGAAAGAACCCTTACAAAGTTCTGCGTTTATGATGTTCATTTTTTCTTTACAGCTGTTGGCAATTTTGTACCTCAAAGATTTCGCTTTATTGCAAGGGATATTTCTTGCTCCGCCTTTATATTCCGGATTTTACCTTGTAGCCAATAAAATATCACTAAAACAACAAGTTGTGTACCCGGATTTTTTTAAAGGATTCAATTTTTATATCCCTGTATTTTCCATTTGGCTAATAGGGCAGATAATTACAGCTTTCGGATTGGTTCTATTTGTGATTCCGGGTATTTATCTTGCTGTAGCTTACAGTTTTTCTGTGTTGATGGCATTATTTGGTGGTTTTGATTTTTGGACTGCCCTGGAAGAGAGCAGGAAATTAATCACCGTTCGTTGGCTTAAATTCTTTCTGTTCACATTGGTCATTATTGTGATCAATGTTTTGGGAATAATGTCCTTATTCTTAGGGTTATTGGTCAGTGTTCCGGTAACGTATTATGCCACTTATATTCTTTTTGAGGATCTCACGAAGGATATTTTTGCAGAATAAAATCAGACAACTTCCAAAAGATGATATGAATTGGATATTTCTTTTTTGGTTATGATTATCTAACTTGAAGGCATGAAATATTTGAAAAAAATCGGATTTTATTCGGCATTTATTCTACCGGTTTTGTTGGTCATTGGATTTTATCTGGGAGGATGGAATATGTTGATTATACATGCATTTGTTTTCATCTTCGTTCCATTCATGGATTACATGATTAAAACCGATAAGTCAAATGTTCCAGAAGGTGAGATTTCAGCTGTTTCAAAAGAAAAATTTTACAGTCTTGTTACATTCGTTTGGGTGTATGTCCAATTAGGTATATTAATATGGGGGTTTTCGGTAATATCTTCAAATACGCTATCCTTTGCTGAATGGCTGGCTTTCAGCACTGGTATGGCTTTGGTTACAGGGGGAATTGGAATTACCGTTGCTCATGAATTGGGGCATAAGTCAGAAAAAATCGAACAGTTCTATGCAAAGGTTCTCTTGATGACTGTATGCTATATGCATTTTTTCATAGAACATAACCGAGGTCATCATGTGCGTGTTGCGACACCTGATGATCCGGCTACCAGTAGATTTGGAGAGACATTCTATAGATTTTGGTGGAGGTCGGTGAAGGATGGGTTTATCAGTGCAATCCATTTGGAAGAAGAGAGATTGCTTAAGAAAGGTGTTTCTTTTTGGTCTCTCCAAAACCAAATGATACAATTTATTTTAGCGCCAATACTTTTTATTGGATTTTTCACCCTGGTTTTTTCTCTGATTCAAAACAGGTTGACTTGGGAGGTTCCTGTTTTCTTTTTTGTGCAGAGTTTTTTTGCTTTCAGTCTTTTGGAATTGGTCAATTATATAGAGCATTACGGTATGTCCCGAAAGCAATTATCAAATGGGCGATACGAAAAAGTTACCCCATTACATTCTTGGAATGCCAGCCATATGGTCAGCAATTTCCTGTTGTTTCAATTGCAACGGCATTCAGACCATCATGCTTTTGCTTACAAGCGCTATCAGATTCTCAACCATTTTGATGAAAGCCCTCAATTGCCTCAGGGCTATTCAGCCATGATCATTTTGGCTTTGTTTCCTGCTTTGTGGTTTCAGGTGATGGATAAAAGGTTGGAGGAGTGGAAGCGGAGAACTTGGGTGGATAGGTGAGTGGTTTTAGTCCAATAGGAAATTATTAAAAAAGGAACTCTTCAATCCCATCCAAATCAGAAACAAAATAATTCCCCAAAATAGATAAACCCTGTAGTAATCCACGGTTTCTTTGTAACGGGATTCTATGATTTCGGCTTTTTCCATTTCATTGATCTGATCAAATATCTCTTCCAAAGCATTGCCGTCTGAGGCACGAAAAAACTTACCTTCTCCTATTCTGGCAATTTCTCTCAGGGTAGTCTCGTCCAAATAGCTTTCGATCATTTGGGGCCTTCCAAAGAAATCCACCCCATAAGGCACCATTCCGTCTTTGCCTACAGCTATGGTATAAATCTTTATATCCATGGCGGAAGCCAATTGTGCAGCATACAAAGGGTCTACGTTGCCTGCATTGTTTTCTCCATCACTGAGCAAAATCATCACCTTACTTTTGGAATCAGATTCCCTGATTCTATTGGTTCCAGCAGCCAAAGCACTTCCAATGGCAGTGCCTTTGGCATCCATCATATTAAAAGAAATATCTTTGATGAGGTCTGTAAGCAGGGGATAGTCATTGGTCAAAGGAGCCAATGAATATGCTTCCCCAGAAAAAATCACTACCCCGATACGATCTCCAAAACGGCCATTGATAAAATCAGTGGCCGTTTGTTTGGCAGATTCCAAGCGATTGGGTTTGAAGTCCTGCAGATCCATGGATTCTGAAATATCCATAACCAGCATGATATCGATTCCTTCGGTATACTGCTCTACCCTTTCGTTGGTTTTTTGTGGCCTTGCCAATGCGATGACCATCAGCCAGACTGCAAGAACGAAAAACAACCCGGGGATTAACCTGAGATAAGTCCAGGGATTATTTTGAGAAACTGAACCGGGCAATGAAAGTTCTAATACCGGATTTTTCAGAAATTTGACAAATTTTCTCAACAATAAAATAAGCGGAGCTATCCAAATCAGATGAAGTGCCCATAAATTTTCCCACTCAAAAGAGCGGAATGTCTCAGGGTAAAACCAAAACAAAGAAAAAAAATCTGAAATATTATTTGGATTCATCTTGTGTTGTTATCTTTTTCTTAAAAGAATCTGTACAGATATCTTTGAGGTTGGCGCAAGTTTCCAAAATGTCTTTGCCTTCTTTTCCAGCATAAATCACCATTTCTATTGCCCTGAAATCCTTGATAATATCTTTATTGTCCAAGAATTCTGAAATCTCGGTAGTGGTCCATTCCCTGAATGGTTTTTCTTTCAGATGTTCCATATATGCCTTCCAGAGCCCTAACAGTTCATCAGCCTGACTCATATCGGGATTTGTTGAAAAAGCAGTTTCAGCGTGTCGCCATTTTTGCAAAAATCTTTTGTATTTCCTTTTTTCGAGCCAAACCTGATACTGTCGTCGGATTTTTTTTCCAAAAAAGAATAAAATGATTCCCGCAATAATTGCCAAGGCCACAAGAGCTGCAACCAATATTAGGATATTGAATTCTGTGGGGATGGGTTGATAGACATTATTATCCCTGAAATTGAGTTCTTCAGGGATTTGGTCAATGGTGAGTTTTAAAGCCAGACCTGCTTCCAAGGGTCGATGTTCAAGACTGTCGTACCGAAATACTTCATAAACAGGAAGGGATAAAGTGGCAACCGGATCTAAAGAAAAATTGGAGACAAAGTAGACTGCACTGTCCAACGTGATTTCGTCAATTGTTTTGGATATATAGGTTTTCTTTTCCAACAATACGAAAGGTGTGAAATCATAAGTGGAATCAGGAAAAACCAGGTTGATACCTTCTTTATATTTAGCTTTCAATACATATCCTACCCGCTCTCCCAGTTTGGCAGAGTCCTGTTGGAAATAACCTTCGACCTCGATATCCTGAGCTTGGGAATGTAAGGGAAGGTTAAACCATAAAATGATGCTGATAAAGAATTTGATCCTACCCACGTTTCATTGATCGGTTACGGTTTTTGAATAATTCTACTAAAGGTAAAACTATATCATCTTTGGTACTGATACCCAAATAATTTATTTGATTTTTTTTGCATATGTTTTTCAGGTGGTCTCGTTCTGAAGTGAATGTATCCAAGATTTTTCTTGAAAAACTACCAAAGGCAGTATTTACCCATGTTGTTTTCCCCTGCTCTTTGTCATATACGGGGATAATCCCTAAAGAAGGTAAAGCGGATTCCCGGGGATCAGTAATCTGAATAGCAATAAGATCATGCTTATCTGCCAAAGCTTTGAATGGCCGTTCATATCCCTCATCTATAAAATCAGAAACGACAATAATGATACTACGCTTTTTTATCAGATTCAGAGCAAAAGTAAACATATCATTAAGATTGGTTTTCAAAGATTTATTTTCATGTCCGAAAATCCCCTGAATGATTTTTACACCTTGTTTTGGTCCTTTTCCCGGGAGGATGATTTTTTCTTTTTGATCAGAATATGAAATCAATCCTACCTGACTGCCCTCATAGATAGCCGCCAAAGTAAGTACTCCTGCAATTTCCTTACTGCTGTCAATTTTTTTCTTCCCTAATTCCCCGATATCCTGGGAGCCACTGATATCAAGTAAAAAATAAACGGATTGGTCTTTATCTTCTTTAAATGTTTTGACAAATGTACCATGACCTTTTGCAGAGACCTTCCATTCTATCGTCCGTACGTCATCTCCATATTGATAGGGGCGAAGATCATCAAACTCCAAACCCGCTCCTTTGAAAACAGATTGATAATCGCCTTGGAGCTGATTGTTCACCACCTTTCGGATCATGATTTCGTACCGGCGTAATTTCTTTAGAATCTGATTCATGTCTGTAATTTCAAAGGCCTAAATTAAGGCTCTCAATCGAATTAAAAAACGTTATTTGATAATAGGAATAAGGTATCCATGTTAAATCTTCTTGTTGATTGCAGGATTTGTTTAATTTTGAAATGTGAAACATAAAATTATACTTCTATTTTCGTTTTTTGTTCTTCTATCCTGTACTAAAAACAAGCTTTCTGAAGATGTTCTTGGTGAGGATAAAATGGTTGAAGTCCTGATAGATATCCATATGACAGAGGGTCTTGTCAGTACATTTCCTATCCATTATGATTCTTCCAGATTGCTTTATCCTTATTTTGAAAATGAGATTTTTAAAAAACATGGAATCACCGATTCGGTTTTTAAAAAGAGCTTGGAGTATTATTTGCGTGACGTCAGCGTCATGGATAGAATATATGCCAGAACCATTGATTCCCTTCATGTAAAAGAAAAATCCAGAATTGAGTAAATCCAAAAATGCTTTATCCAAAAAATATTGAAGAAAAAATCAACTTCACCAAAATCAGAGAACTTTTAAAAGAAGAATGTTCTGGACCTTTAGGGATTGATTTTGTCCAAAAAATGAGCTTTTCCAAAGATCCGAATCTTGTGGCCAAGCTTTTGACTCAAACAGACGAGTTCAAAAAAATCATCGAGTCAGGCGAGTTGTTCCCCTCTTCGAATTTCACCAATATTTACCCCTATCTCGAAAAAGCCAGAATTGAATACAATTTTCTTTATGAAGAAGAATTTCATGAAATAAGACTGTCTCTGTTTACACTGAGCAGATGCATCGATTTTTTCAGGGAACATGAAGAAGACTATCCGAATTTATTCCAGCTTTTAGGTTTGGTAAATCTGGACAATACCCTTTTAAAGGCAATTGAAAGAATCATTGACGAAAAAGGTAAAGTCAGAAATAATGCCTCTCAGGAATTGTCTCTTATCAGGTCGCAGATTCTATATGAAGAAAACAGATTGAGAAAAGTCTTGGACAGGATATTCAGGGAGGCTAAGGCCAAAGGACTCACACCTGAGGATGCTTCTGTGACCATAAGAGGCGGGAGAATGGTAATTCCGGTACTGGCCGAATATAAAAGAAAGATCAAAGGATTCATCCATGATGAGTCGGCAACAGGTCAGACGGTTTTTCTTGAACCGGCAGAGGTTTTGGATATCAATAATGAGCTTAAAGATCTTGAATACATGGAGCGTAGGGAGATTCAAAAGATTCTCACCCAGCTCACTGATCAGCTAAGACCAAACATTCCCGAATTAAAGAAAGCGTATCATTTTTTAGGAATGGTAGATTTTATCAGGGCAAAAGCAAAATTTGCTATTAAAAGCGGGTCATCCAAACCTGCAATATCCAAAACCAGACAAATGGAATGGTACAACGCCCGACATCCTTTGCTTGAATCAGCCTTAAAGCAGGCAGGCAAAAAAATCGTGCCTTTGACCATTCAATTGGACCATAACCGAAGACTTTTGGTTATTTCCGGTCCAAACGCAGGAGGTAAGTCAGTAACTTTAAAAACCGTGGCCTTGGTTCAGTATATGCTTCAATGTGGATTGCTGATACCTTTGGACAGCCACTCGGTGTGTACATTGTTTGATAACTTTTTTATTGATATAGGAGACGAACAGAATATAGAAAACGATCTCAGTACCTACAGCTCGCATTTGATGAGCATGAAATACTTTACTGAATTCGCAGATAAAAAGACCATCATATTCATAGATGAATTTGGGACAGGGACAGAACCGCAGTTTGGGGGGGCTATTGCGGAAGGAATTCTTTTGTCATTGAACCAACTTGGTACTTATGGAGTGATTACCACCCACTATGGTAACCTAAAACAAATTTCTTCCCGGAGTCAAGGTTTGGTCAATGGAGCCATGCGGTATGATGTCGATAAATTGGAGCCTTTATACCGACTTGATATAGGAAAGCCAGGTAGTTCATTTGCTTTAGAGATTGCTTCAAAAATCGGGATCTCGAAAGATATCATTGCTTATGCCAAAGAACAGATTGGGGAGGAGCGGGTAAAGTATGACAAAATGCTTAATAAACTGGAGAATCAGGTCACCAAATATGACCAATTGGTCAATGAAAATCAAAGAAAGGAGCGACTTCTTGACCAAAGAATGAAGGAATACACCCAACTCAAAGAAACAATAGACCAAAATAAGAAGAAATATATTCAAGAAGCCAAAGCCGAGGCGAAAGCACTTCTGGATCAGGTCAATAAAAAAATAGAAACCACCATTCGAACCATCAAAGAAAACAAAGCAGATAAAGAAGTTGCCAAAGCAGCTAGGGTAGAGATTGAGGAACTAAAGAAAAGAATCAAACCTGAAAAAATAGTTATCCAAGATCCGGTGATCAAAGTTATTGGAGGAGAAATCCATGTCGGTGATTATGTAAGAGTTAAGGACAATGGGGCGGTAGCGCAAGTTTTGGCAATTAGAAAAAAGGAAGCTGAAGTCAGTATTGGGGAATTGAAATCAACCGTAAAGCTGAGCAGATTGGAGAAAATCTCCAATACTGAATTGAAGAAAGAGAAGAAAACATATTCCAAAAGAATTGGATTCGATACCAATTCTAAAATGTTGGATTTTTCACCGAATCTTGATATCAGAGGGAAAAGAGGAGAAGAAATACTTCCGGTTGTTCAGAGTTTTGTAGACGATGGATATATGCTTGGTCTAAAGGATTTGCGCATTGTCCATGGAAAAGGCGACGGTATTTTGAGAGAAATCACCAGAAATCTGTTGAAAGGTATGTCTCAAGTTGCAAAAATGGAAGATGAACATGCAGACCGCGGAGGTGCTGGAGTTACTTTGGTCACTTTAAAGGGATAGCTATATCCAAAAAAAACAGAATTAAGAGTTTAACCTGCTGATTAATGTTTTTCCAAATAAATTGGAAGAAATCAATCAACAGGTAAATGTCTATTTTTTCTTTAAGTTGAAAGTGTAATTGCCGGCTACCGCTCCACTGGGGAAA
>CAZLJT010000146.1:1081-9316 GCA_964559905.1 uncultured Aquiflexum sp. | reverse complement strand
AGACACGATTGAAAGGAATATGATCGGAATAATTACCAACATTTGATTCGTTTTTGACAATTGGTTGAAATATAAGCCGGATGCTTTTGCGGGAAGGTTCTCGGCATTTTTCCAAAATACTTCCGCCCATATTTTGGCTACTACCCATAAGGTAAGAAAACTTCCCAAAACAATAAAGGCTATAAGGAAGTATTCCTCGGATTCAAGTCCACCCTGTATCAGGAATATTTTGGGCCAGAATCCGGAGAGGGGCGGAATGCCCACCAATGAAAATAAAGGGATGGATAGTAGGATGGAAAGTAGCGGGTAACTTTTATACATTCCACCTAATTTGGTGATATCCTGGGTGCCGTTTATTTTCAGAATGAGCCCGGCCATCATAAACAGATTTGTTTTTACAATGATATCATGGAATAGATAAAAAACTGTCCCTAAGATGGCGACTTCAGTGAACATACCCAGACCCGCAATCATAAAACCAATATGACAAATGATCAGGTAACCAAATGCTTTGCTGAGGTTTTTCTGTAGCAAAGCTCCCAAGCCACCTGATAAAATTGTAAGTGAAGCGACAATAGTAAGGATTACTCCCAGGAACTCATCACCCCCAAACATTAAGGTAAATGTCCTTAAAAGCGCATAAACTCCCAGTTTTGTCAATAAGCCTCCAAAAATGGCTGAAACTGCGGGAGGTGGCGTGTGGTAGGAGGCAGGTAACCAAAAGTACATTGGAAATATTGCTGATTTAATACCAAATGCGACCAAAAAGATACCGGCAGTTACATTGATAAGACCCCGGTTGCTGATTGCACTAAGTTTGACAGCTACATCTGCAAAATTAAGTGAACCTGTAAGCCCATAAACAAAACCAATTCCTATCAAAAAAAGTGAAGAGGCAAGCAGATTTAAGGATACATATTTGATGGCTCCTTCCAATTGAGATTTGGTACTGCCTAAAGTCAACAATACAAAAGAAGCAATTATGACAACCTCAAACCATACGTACAAATTGAACATATCTCCAGCCAAAAAAGCCCCGCAAAGACCCATGATAAGAAAATGTATGATCGGGAAGAACCCGAACTTTAGCCTTTCTTCTCTCATAGTGCCGACAGAAAACATTGATACTGCCAGCCCGGATATTGATGCTATCAAAACCAATGTCGCACTCAACAAGTCGGATACAAAACTGATTCCAAAAGGCGCATCCCAATTGCCTGCATAAGTAAATTGAATGCCTTCTGTCCAAGTCAGCATAAACAACCAAATGCCCAAGCCAAGACTGATAACGGAAAACAATATGCTCAGCACTTTCTGCAAATGAATTTTGGTCCAGAAAAACAATAAAACCGTTCCAGCAAATAATTGAAAAAGAATCGGAGCGATTACCAGAATATTATTCATATCTCTTCATCGGTTGAGTTGAGCTCATCGAGATCATCTGTTTCGAGCACTTTATACACACTTTTTATAAGAATGATGGCAAAGGACTGTAGACCAAAACCGATCACGATAGCAGTAAGAATTACTGCCTGTGGCAAAGGATCGGCATACAGATCAGTGAACATCTTCAAACCTTCTTCAATCACCGGAGGATGTCCCTTTACCAGTCTTCCCAAAAGAAAAATCAAAAGGTTGGCACCATTGCCCAATAGTATCAATCCGATAATGATTTTAAACATACTTCTTCTCAAAAGCATGTATAAACCACCTGCATGCAACAGACCAATTATAATGATCAATAATATCTCCATATCAAACTGTTTCGGTGATGGAAAACATGATGGTTAATGTAGCTCCGATAACTACCAGGTAGACACCGATATCAAATACCAATGCACTTCCGAGCATGCCTATAAATCTCATTGGCTCAGGGTACCAAAGTCCAGTGAGAAATGGCTCATTGATAAACCAAGGTGCAATGCCAGCCAGGAACGTCAGCATCAGGCCAATTGGCATCAGAGTCATGGGATTGACTCTGATGATATTGCGCGTCTCTTTGAGCCCATGGGCAAAGGAATGGATAAGAAAAGCAATCGAAGCCATCAGACCTCCCACGAATCCACCCCCAGGTTCATAGTGCCCTCTGAGCAACATGAAAAGAGAAAACAGTAAAAGCAGGGGTAAAAGATAATCTGATGCAGTTCTGAATATAAGTGACTTCATATCAATTCTTTTTTACTGGGTTTAGATCTAGTTTCATCAAACTGAACACACCGATTGCCGCAATGACCAACACTACCGTTTCAACAATGGTATCGGAAGCTCTGTAGTCCACCAATATGATATTGACTACATTTCTTCCTTTAGCTAAGACATAAGCATTATCGGCATAGAATTTTGAGATCTCAGTACTAGAAGGGTATTCGAATACCTCCAAAACCAGAATTGCTATCAATGACCCAAAGATCAAGGACAATATACTGTCTCTGATTCTGATGGGTTTTGAGGAATAGGTCTTGTTTTTTGGAAGCTTAAAGAGAATTAACATAAACAAAAGTACGGTGAGCGTATCTATGGAAAACTGTGTCATGGCCAGATCCGGAGCGGAATAGAAGAGGAAAAAAAGACAGTTTGCAAAACCTACTACACCCAATGCTACGATTGAAGTAGTGCGCGAGGTGGATATAATTGCGATGAATATGGAAATGATCATCAATACCACCACAATAATTTCAGAGGGTGTTACCTCAGAAATCTGATCCCAGTCAATATGGATTTTGACACCATTGAATATCCTGTATCCCATTAAAAAAGTTAAAAATGCCAGGATAGTAATGACATAGTTTCTCAGGTATCCATTTTGGAAAAATTTTGTCCAAAAACTTGCAAACCAACTGAAAATATTACCAAAATCCTGAGTAAGCATTTCCGGGGAGATTCTTTCAAATCGTACGGTTTTCTGGAAATTTTTTTCGGAAGGCTGCAAAAACCAATAGATCGCAAATCCTCCGGCCAAAGTCAAAATACTGAGCATCAAAGCTGTATTGATGCCATGCCAAAGTTTGAGTTCAATGACGGTCTCAGAACCGGAAATACTACTGAAAACAGCCTGGATCAAAGATTTCTCCATCAATCCGGGAAATATTCCAAATGCGAGACTCAATACGCCCAATAGCAATGGAGGAACCCAAAGTAGGATAGAAGGTAGGTGAGCTTTCTGGAATTCTTTGGGAAGGGTACCTGTAAAGGGCTTTATTCCCGCCCAAAATCCTGCGACAAAAAGCAGAATCTTGGTCAGTACAATCAGAATCGTAAGAATGATTGCCCATTGCCCCAATTGAAGGGATGCTTCGTACATGACTTCCTTGCTGATAAATCCTATCAATAATGGAACGCCCGCACTTGATAAAGCGGCAATAAAACCTGCAATAGCCACAGGCATCATTACCTTTTGCAGGCCTCTAAGTTTGCTGACGTCCCGGCTACCTGTTTCATGGTCAATAATACCGGTAATCAGGAATAGTGCTGCCTTATATAAGGCATGGGCCAAAATAAACAATGCTGCTCCCAAAAGTGCTTTCTCAGTACCTATACCAATGAGAAAAACAAGAATTCCCAAGGCAGATATGGTGGAATAGGCCAGGATACTTTTGAGGTCTACTCTGAAAATGGAATGAACAGCTGCATAAATCATCGTAATGGCTCCCACAGTGACCAAAGTAACATTCCACCAATAAGTATCTCCCAATAATGGCGTAAATCTTGCCAAAAGGTAGATTCCTGCTTTGACCATGGTGGCGGAGTGTAAATAGGTACTGACAGGAGTAGGGGCTTTCATTGCTCCCGGTAACCAAAAGTGGAAAGGGAACTGAGCTGATTTGGTAAATGCACCCACAAATACCAGTCCTATGATCCAATGGTAACTGTTACTCGATTTGATGACTTCTGAGGAACTCAGTAACTCAGTGAAAGAGTAGGTATTGCCAACCGAAGCAAGGATAACTATTCCGGCCAAAAGGACCAAGCCCCCCAATCCGGTTATTCCTAAAGCTGTCAGGGCACTTTTCCTTGATGCGGAATCTTCATTTTTAAAACCTATCAAAAAGAAGGAACTGATACTGGTCAATTCCCAAAAGATAAACATGGTCATCAGATTGTCCGATAGAACGACTCCCAACATAGATGCCATAAACATGGCCAGATAGCCGTAAAACCTGTCTAGGTATGGATGGTCCTTTAGGTAATTGGAAGTATAGAGAAAAACCAATGAACCTATACCGGTAATCATCAAAGCAAACAACATCGAAAGTCCGTCCAATCTAAAATCAAGGTTAATTCCTACACTTGGTACCCATGAATAACTCGACATTAAATGGGAACCAAAATTTATCTGATTGATGAAACTGATAAAAAATATGAAAAGAATGATAGGTAAAGCTGAAAATACAAAAGGTATGGCTTTTTTGAAATATTTACTGAAAAAGGGCACTAAGGCGGCAAAGACAAAACCGGAAAGTACAGCCAATATCATATAAAAGAATTAAGAGTTTTAATTTTTCTAAATTTAAGAATACTTAATTAAATATAGGAATTCTTTTAGCGCTTATTGAAATTATTAAGATTTGGTCCAAAAATTCTAATACTTAAAACAAAAAACATCTTCTATTAATAAGTATATATCGAAAAGGTAAATTCTTTGAAGAATTATAGGATTATCCCTTCAATTATTTATTTATTGTTAAATTCACGTTCCTTTAATCCATTAAACCTACCATGTCAAAAAACAATTACCAAACGGAAGTAGCCAAAAGGTTCACAATTTACAACAGTCTTTTTTTGGATTTACCATTTAGTGATATCCACAGAACAGGTACTTTACTCCCTATCCTGTCCAGTAAATGTCAGGAGGGTTTCGAAAAAGACAAAAACCCCAAAGAAATCATTGAGGGTTTCTTTTCTGAATTGATGGTGAATAACAGCAAGGAAGAACGTCATAACTTATTGTTTAAGATGGTCCAATATGTCGAAAGGCAGGTTGTACTTTTCGACTCTATTGAAGATGCTGCTTTTGAAAAAATCCATGATGTAAAAGGTAAGGGTAGTATCAATGCCCTGATTGCAAGAGCCGAAAATGACAGGAAAAAAGAAGCATTGATTGAAAAGCTAAAGACCTTTTCTGTCAGATTGACACTTACGGCACATCCTACCCAATTTTATCCCGGAAATGTATTGGGAATTATAACAGACTTGGAAACAGCCATCAGGGACAATGACCTTGGGAATATCAATCTGCTTTTGCAACAGTTGGGAAAAACTGCCTTTATCAATAAAGAGAAGCCTACCCCTTTGGACGAAGCAGTCAGCTTGATCTGGTTCTTGACCAATGTTTTTTACAAAAGCATTCCCGACATCCTAACCAAAGCCCTCCACGCGCTTGAAATCCCATTAAATGACTGGGATAACCCAGGCTTATTGAAAGTGGGTTTTTGGCCAGGTGGAGACAGAGATGGCAATCCTTTTGTGACCCATGACATCACGGTAAAAGTCGCTGAAAAACTCCAAAAATGGATCATTCGCTGCTACTACAGGGATGTTAGAAAATTGAGAAGAAGACTGACTTTCAAAAACGTCGAACCTGTAATGATCAAAGTAGAAAATGGACTTTTTAACTCCCTTTTTGAAGATCAGAATTATTACAGAAGTAAAGAAGATTTATTAAACGATTTGCTTGAAGCCCGAAAAGGATTGGTTGATTTCCATGACGGTTTGTTTTTGGATCAATTGGATGAATTTATCCTTAAAGTGAAGATTTTTGGTTTTCATTTTGCCAATATGGATGTGAGACAGGACAGCAGAAAGCATGATGGCTTGTGGGATGAAATCATTGAAACCAAGCTGGGTAAAAATGAACTCAAGTCATACCATAAACTTTCAGATGAAGACAAAATAAATTATTTGCTGAATTTTGAAAAACTTCCTGCTGTCTCAGATTTAAAAGATGAATTTCATCAGGAGATGCTCAAAAGTTTTGACGCAGTGAGGGAAGTTCAAAAGAATAATGGCGAAGATGGATTGCATAGATATATTATTTCCAATTGTCAATCCGCGCTGCATGTATTGGAGGTTTATCAACTGGCGAAATTGAATCTGCTGGATCAGGATAACCTTCTTCCGTTGGACATTGTACCACTTTTCGAAACCATCGATGACCTGGCAAAAGCACCTGCCATCATGGAGAATTTGTATCAAAATGAAGCTTATAGTGCTCACCTGAAAAACAGAAAATTAAAGCAGACGATCATGTTGGGCTTTTCGGATGGTACCAAAGATGGAGGATATATCCGTGCCAATTGGTCTATTTTGAGAGCTAAAGAAGAACTAACAAAGATTTCCAGAAAGTATGATGTCAGTGTGGTGTTCTTTGATGGTAGGGGCGGACCACCGGCAAGAGGCGGGGGAAATATGCATAATTTCTATGCCTCTCTTGGGCAAGATGTTGAAAATGAGGAAATCCAGGTGACGATCCAAGGTCAGACCATATCAGCTAATTACGGAAAACCCGTTTCGTGTAGCTATAATCTTGAACAATTGCTCTGTGCGGGAATAGAAAATGAATTATATCCATCTTCTGAAAAAAGTCTGAATAAATCTGAAAGAGCCTTGATTGATGAGATGGCGGAGGTTTCTTACCAGTTTTATAAGGATTTTAAAAGCCATCCTCAGTTTTTGCCTTACTTAGAACATGTGACCCCGTTGAAATATTTTGGTCAGGTTAACATAGGATCAAGACCGCTGAAGAGAGGAAAAGATTCCGGACTCAAGTTTGAGGATTTGAGGGCCATTCCTTTTGTGGGTTCATGGGCACAGATGAAGCAGAATATCCCTGGTTTCTTTGGAGTTGGCGCTGCATTGGAAGCACTTCAAAAGGAAGGTAAATTTGAAGATGCTAAAAGCTTATATCAAGACTCTTTGTTCTTCAGATCCCTTTTAGGCAATTCTATGCAGTCTTTGGCAAAATCATTTTACAAATCCACGGCTTATTTGAAAGAAAATCCTCAGTATGCAGACCTCTGGAATTTGATGTTTAAAGAATACCAAAGGTCTATCAAGATGCTTTTGGAGGTTTCCGGTATGGACACCTTGCTTCAGGATAATCCCACCTCTAAAGAATCCATTGCCATCAGGGAAAAAATAGTCTTGCCTGTGATTACGATTCAGCAATATGCTATACAAAGTATGTTGGATTCAGGCAAAGAAGATACTGTTATGCAGATGTTGATTCTGAGAACAATGTTTGCTATAATAAATGCAGCCAGGAATGCGGCCTAATTGAAGGTTGTTTTTAACAGCAGTAGCACTTTTTAAAAAGTGCCACTGCTGTTAAAAATCCATTTTTTAATGATTCACTTTAGCGATTCATTTTTATTGATTATCCTTAAAAATATGCGATCTGGTTTTTCGATTTTTGTTTCAAAAATTGCTTAAGTTTTTTCAAAAATGACTTAAAATAGTTGAATTTGGAATATTTAATTAACAAGTTTAAGGATGCGAAGAACACTGACCCAAATCAAAAATTATTGGCTATCGGATGCTAGTTTTGTCACGCTGTTACTGATGCTTTTTTTTATTGTTTTTGTGATGCCCGTTCTTATTGAGATGGGTTATGATAGCATTTTGTTTTTAAATATCATGTTTATAGCACTATTTTTTACAGGTATTTTTTCTGCAAAAGAAAACATTTTGATTCTCATAACCACCATTCTATTTTTTACGCATGTAGTTTTAAAATTAATTCGGTTCAGTGATTCTCCTTATGAATTCTATTTTTTGGAAAGGGTAGTCGGCTTACTGAATCTACTTGTATTTATTTTTATCAACATTAAGTTACTCTTCAGAGATAACGAAATCAATTTATATAGGGTAATTGGAGCAATAAATGTTTACCTGCTCCTTGCATTATTAGGGGCCTTTTTGTTTGAAATGATAACCATTTTATTTGGAGATGCTATTATTGGAGATATTAAATTGAGAAATGATGATGAAGATTATGCTTATTATATTTATTATAGTCTTGTATCATTAACTACGGTGGGATACGGGGATATTTATCCCTCCAATATGGCCTCAAGAATGGTTTCGGTATTTCTTTCGGCAACCGGGATATTATATCCGGCTGTCGTAATTGCAAAATTGGTTTCTTCGGCCAGAGATCATAAAAATTGATTGGTATTTATATCAATATTTAATTCATAAAAAGATGTTTGGTCTGATAAAACGTGCTAGAAGATATTG
>CAZLJT010000146.1:0-1071 GCA_964559905.1 uncultured Aquiflexum sp. | reverse complement strand
TGCAACCCTTTTACTTATGCTATTTTTTCTGGTTTTTCTTTTTCCAGGGATAATCAATAGGGAAAGTGAAAATACTATTCTGATGAACCTCTTGTTTCTTTTCCTTTTCATCGTCGGGATTTTTTCAGCCCGACGAAAAAGTTTAATGATAGCAGCCATTTCATTGGTTGTTATTCATGCAGGTTTGAGATTGATTAGGTTTTCAGATAATCCTTACGAATTCTATCTTTTGGAAAGAATCATCATGATAGTGAATTTGATATTATTTATTTATATTAATTTCTCACTGTTATTTAAGGACAATGAAGTTAGCTTTTACCGAATTATAGGTGCCATTAATGTTTATCTTTCTCTTGCTTTACTGGGAGCTTTTGGATTGGAATTAGTACATCTAATTGAAGGTTCATCCATCGCAGGAAATGTAAATCTGACTGGAAAAGAAACAGACTATGGCGATTTTATTTATTATAGTTTGACTAGTATAAGCACGGTAGGTTTTGGAGATGCCTATCCTGTAAATGTTCATGCAAAAATGATTTCCACCTTTTTATCTGTACTTGGGGTACTATATCCGGCAATAATCATCGCAAAATTGGTTTCAATTGAATCTCAAAAGAAAGATTAACCCAAAAATTCTTTATTTCACAAAATTTTTATTTTTTAATAGATGATCGTTTGAAAAAATTGCAATTAAAGAACCTGCATTAATTATTGAAATAGTGATGGCAAGAAGGGGATATGTCGGTATTTCAAAATAATATTAGCAATAAAAAACAATAAAAGGTTGGCAAATCCCTAGGGCAGGAAAGTATCCTGACCCTAGGAATAACTCATTAATTCAAGGTAGATTCAACCACAATTTCAGTATTGAGTAATTTTGAAACAGGGCAGTTTTTCTCTGCATCTTTTACCAATTCATCAAATTTTTCTTTGGAGATGTCTTTTACCTTTGCTGTCAAAACCAGTTTTGACTGTGTAATTGCTCCGTCCGCTAAAGTAATGGTTCCTTCCACATGTAATTCCTCAGGTTCAAAACCTGCGCCGGTAAGATTAAAACTGAGTTTCATGGCA
>CAZLJT010000145.1:0-9357 GCA_964559905.1 uncultured Aquiflexum sp. | reverse complement strand
CTGACTTCCGCAAGCTTCAGTCAGGGCTTTCACAGGGCAGCCCTTTGGGCTTGATGAGGAATCGGTTGATTAATTGAGTTTCTAGTTGGGTTGAGAATCAAAGGAGCTTGTGAATACACAAAAGGAGATACTCTAATAAATCAGCTGTTCTGTAGAAGCCTAAGGCGCAACATTTGAAAGGATTATTTGGATGATGAGGAAAGGTATTTGTCCGACTTGTCATTTAGGTGTTGGTAAAAGATGAATGAAGTATTTCAAACTTTGTTAATTCAGTTTAATTAAAAAGATTAAATAGGCCTGAAGGGCCGACCTGTGATAGCCTAGGGTGCAACCCTAGGTCATAGGAACCGATAAGAAACCCCTTGGTCTGAAGGACCGACCCGAAAGATAATCGGATATATACGGATAATTAGTTTATAATTTTATTTCCATTTTTTAATTTGTATTGAATCAAAAATCCCTCAGATATGCCGCAATCTCTAGCAAAAGTTTATCTACACATCATATTCTCAACAAAGAGAAGGGAAAAGTTTATTTCTGAAAAAATTCGTCCGGAACTCCATTCATATTTGACAGAAGTTATCTATAACTTAAATTCCTTTGTCCATGAGATTTATGCTAATCCAGAGCATATCCATATTCTTTGTGAGTTACCCAGGACAATAACAATTGCTCAATTGATCCTGAAAATTAAAACTTCCAGCTCTATTTGGATGAAGACCAAGGGGGTTGAAAAGTTTGAGTGGCAGAAGGGTTATGGTGCTTTTTCAGTAAGCAATTCAAAAGTGGAAATAGTTAAAACTTACATTCAAAAACAACCCGAACACCATCAAAAATGGAATTTTGAAAATGAATTCAGACTTTTTTTAAAGGAGTATAATATCGAATTTGATGAAAGGTATGTTTGGGATTAATCATAGATCGCCCCTTCAGGCCTCATAATTTAATTGATTTATGCATACCCTGACTTCCGCAAGCTTCAGTCAGGGCTTTCACAGGGCAGCCCTTTGGGCTTGATTGAGAATCAAAGGTGCTTGTGAATACACAAGAGGAGATACTCTAATGCAATAAAAGTCCAATAGGCTTCAAAGTAAATTTAAAATTCACCACAATATTCTCCGAAAGAAATCTTCTGACCAAGAGTATAGAAAAAATACCAGGTTTCCACTTTGCCAAAGATGGCAAAATCTGGATGTTTCAAAACATCAATGACGAGATGGGATTTGTCCGGCTATCAATCATGCCATGACATTGAGTCAGAATAGTTATGAACCTGGAATTGTACAGGATCTTGGGGCAATAATGGTTATCCGAAGCCTGTGGCTTCGGATTCCTGAGTTCTGATCCTCTGGCTCAACGCACTGGAGTTAAAAACTCCATACTCAACAGTCCAAAGGTACAACCTTCGGACAACGCAAAGTATTCATGCCATGAATTAAAGTCATGGCATGAATTCCTTACCTCAAATTTTACGATTTTTAATGTCAGCAGGCAAAACCGACCTCAATGGAAAGGTTAGAAATTCTATCGCACATTAAAATATTTAAATTTTAATGTCAACCTATTTGTTTGACATTGATTTTCCAAATTAAACTTATAGTGATTATATTGGTAATCAAATTGTTCTTTATGAAAAACTATATAATACCCCTCCTCTCAGTTCTTTTGTTCGCCTGCGGCGGGAATAATACTGAAACCAAAATGGACTTCTCCAACATCACCTTCGCCATGGACACTGTGGTGGTGGATGCAGGAGATGAAATCATCAACCTGAAATATGGTCTTTGGTCAAGTGCCATGACAGAAGACAAAGCATTTCTTTATCTATGGAATATGGATGAGTCTACTTTGGACAAAGCCAATATCAATGAACTCCGTTTGGAAGAAAAAATCAAGTATGAAAAAGAAGGTCCTGATGGGGTAGGTACTTATGTTGCTTGGATGAATATGTTAGACAATGACCATATTCTGATGGCCAATTTTCAGGGTATGGCCCTATTTGATATGAACGGGAAAAAGATCAAAACTTATCAATTGGATAAAGAAAAATTTACAGGGGATAGCTTAAAAGAAGGGGAGAGTTTCAATAGAAAGTCTATAATTACTGATGGTGGAGATGTAATTTATGGATTATTGGGTAATTGGACGAATGATAATCTTTCCTTTGCCAAAGTAAATTTTCAGGATATGATGATCAAAAAGTATGAGCTTCCTGGAATAGATGAGTTGATAGATTATTCTGTGACTATGAAAGCAGACCAAATGATGATGATTTCCACTACGGACAAATTGCTTCAAAGAATTGGAGATAAGATTATCCTCTCCAATTCCGCCTATGCCCCCATATTTGTTTTTGATATGAAAAAGGACAGTGTTTATCAGGTCAATTATACCCCGCAACTCACTGCAGCTGCAAAAAAAGGCGGCTACCCCAAAGAAGTGGATTCAGAAAAGCGTTTTAAAGAGGTAATGGCAGAAATCAATTCTGAAATCAATTTTCAGGCACCGGTATGGGATGAGGTGAATAAAAGATTTTACCGGTTCTCTTATGAGACTACACCTGGTGAAATCACTGATGAACCAATGTTTGAGAGTCCCGAACAAAAAACTATTTCCAAGGTCTTTCTAAGTATTTTTGATGAAGACTTTAATCTGATAGGAGAATCTTTGGTTTCCCAAATGACTCAAATTCCCAATTCGGTTTTTGTCAAGGATGGTAAGATTTGGCATTATGTGAACGTGGATGATGAACTGGGGTTTGTGAGGATGGACTTTAAATTAAATTAACTTTGTTCAAGCCATCAATATTCAATTTTTTCCAAATTGTATTATTTAAAGTTGAATTCCCGAGTGTCTCATTAATGGTCTAATTTTTTTTCATGAAAAACTATGCGTTAATTCTCCTTTCGGTTTTCTGCTTTGCCTGTGGAGGGAATAATCCTGAAATCCAAAATAATTTTTCTAACATCACCTTCACCATTGACACTGTGGTAGTTGATGCAGGAGATGAAATCCTTTTCTTGAGATGGGGAATCGGTCTTTCCGACCTTTCTTCGGACAAGAAATTCCTTTTCAACTTCAATCTGGATGATTATACCATTGAGAAAATAAATCTGGACAAATTGGTGCTTGAGGAAAAATTACCCTTCGAAAAGGAAGGACCGAATGGTACTGGTGAGTACCTCAGCAACATGAATCTGTATAAGGATGACCAGGTTTTTTTGTCCGGCTACAATTTTATAGGATTATTCAATTTATCAGGTGAAAAAGCCAAAAGTTATTCCCTTAAAGATATCAAATTTCAAGGTGATTCCTTAAAAGGGGATGAAAGCTTCAGTTGGCGGATGATCTTGGATAAAGAGGGGAAATATCTTTATGGGACAATTGGAAGTTATACTGGGAAAAACTATTCATTAGGAAAGCTTGATTTTGACAATAAGATCTTAAAAAAATTCCCCATCCAAAGTTTTGATAAGATTGCAGATTATCAGTTTTTATTCCAATCTATGATGGTAATTTCGCCAGATCAGGACCTTGTCGGTTGGGATGATAAGTTGATTCTTTCCAATTCTGTGTCAAGTGAACTTAGCTGGCTTGACTTGAAGCAGGATAAGCTTTTCTCCAAAATCTACAAAAGTAAATTAACCGCAGATGGCAAGAAGGGCAAATATAGAAATGAAGTGGAAACCTCTGAGGCATTAGAGAAAGAACAAAAGGCCATGCTGCAGGAAATCAATTTTATGGCTCCGTTTTGGGACGAGGTAAATCAGCGGTTTTACCGGTTTTCTTATGAAGAACTCGACATTGAAGTGGATTTGGAAAATGGAGAAAACACAAAATCCAAAGTGTATCTGACTATCCTGGACAAAGAGTTGAATTTTCTGGGAGAATCTCCTGTAACCGTATTGGACCAAAAACCCGGAAAACATTTTGCCAAAAACGGGAAAATCTGGATTTATGAGAATATCAATGATGAGATGGGATTTGTGAGGTTGGCTTTTGATTGATGATTCCTTTACTCATCCTATGACTCAAAGTCATGGCATAAATTTATTAACTAAACATCTCACCGATATTTTTAAATTAAACTTTTAGTAATATATTGGTAATCAAATTGTTCTTTTATGAAAAACCATTTAATAATCCTCCTTTCAGTTCTTTTGTTTGCCTGTGGCGAAAATGAAACTGAAACCAAAACGGACTTTTCAAACATCACCTTTACTTTGGACACTGTATTGGTGGATCCGGGAGAGGAAATTATTAACCTGAGAGGTGGCTTGTGGTCCAGTACGATGAATTCAGATAACTCTAGGCTTTATCTATGGGACAATCATGCTTTTACTTTAAACATTATCGATCTTAATGAATCGGTTTTGGAGAGAAAAGTTCCTTTCGAAAAAGAAGGGCCAAATGGAGTTGGTTCCAATGTCAATTGGATTAGTTTGCCGGATGATAATCAAATTCTCCTCGCAAACTTTGAAGGAATAGGCAAATTTGACCTTAATGGCAATAAGTTACTCGACTTGAAGCTTGAGAAGGATAAATTTGAAGGAGACAGTTTATTAGAAGGAGAAATTTTTCAAAACAAGTCTTTTGCTTTGGCAGGAATAAATGTGGTTTACGGTTTGCTGGTAAACCCTTGGAAGAGCGCAAAAAGATCAATGTCCAAAGTAGATTTTGAATCCAAAACCATTAAAAAAATGAAATTGCCCGGTGAAGAGGAATTGCCGGAATATATCGTGGAGTTAATCTCTGACCAAATGTTGACGACGATTACTTCTGAAAAAACCGTCCAAAAGTTTGGTGATAAGCTCGTTTTATCCAGCACAGGCTATACAGATCTATATATTTTGGATTTGAAAAATGACAGTGTTTACCATATGGATTATACTCCTCAGCTATCGGCAAAGGCTAAGAAAGGTGGCTATCCATCAGAAGTTAATTCAGTGGAGCGTCTGAAGGAAGTCATTCAAGACATACACGCAGAAATCAACTTTCAGCCACTGATTTGGGATGAAAAAAACAAAAGGTTTTACAGGTTTTCCTTCGAAACATCCCCCATGGAAAACACTGATTGGCCCGTATTTCTTTCAGCCGAGGAAAGGCCATTATCCAAACTTTATTTAAGTATTTTGGATGAAGATTTCAATCTTCTGGGGGAATCTGACCTAAGCCATTTGGGCAGTGTGCCTAAATATGCCTTTGTCAAAGACGACAAAATCTGGTATTACATCAATTTGGACGATGAACTTGGCTTTGTGAGAATGGCTTTTGATTGAAAATTAACTGGCTTCGACAATTACTCAGCAGCAAATTGAAGTCTCACTAAGTTCGCATAGAAGCCATCTTCATGCATAGCAAGGTCCTCATGCGTTCCTTCCTCCACTATTTCCCCGTCCTTGAGCACATATATTCTGTCCACTTTACGGATTGTTGCCAATCGGTGGGCGATGATGATGGTAGTTCTGTTTTTCATCAGTTCATCCAAGGCTTCCTGAACCAAAGCCTCCGATTCTGCATCCAAAGAGGAGGTGGCCTCATCCAAAATCAAAATAGCAGGGTCTTTTAAAATTGCTCTAGCTATCGCTACCCTTTGTCTTTGTCCTCCCGAGAGCTTGATTCCACGCTCACCGACGGTGGTTTCCAATCCTTCGGGAAACTTACTGATAAACTGCCATGCATTTGCTTTTTTGGCTGCTTCTATAATTTCTTCTTCACTGGCATCAGGCTTGGCATAGGCGATATTTTCCCGGATACTGCCTCCAAAAAGCAGGACTTCCTGAGGGACTATTCCAATATTGGACCTTAACTGTTTAAGATTCCATTCGGAAATATTTTTTCCATCAACAAGAATCGCCCCTTTTTCTACAGGATAAAATTTGAGCAGCAACTGAATAATGGTGGATTTACCGGCCCCACTCTGTCCTGCCAAGGCAACTTTTTCTCCGGCCGGGATATGGAAGTTGATGTTCTTCAGCACTTCCAATTCTGGCCTTGTCGGATAGTTAAATCGGACCTGCTCAAATTGTACATTACCGGCCATGCGGACTTTTTGGAAATCTGCAGTGGACAATTCAGGTGTTTCGTCCAATATTTCCAGAACCCTTTCTGAAGAACCTATTGCCTTTTGGATTTGGCCGTAAATATCACCCAAACCTGCTATGGAACCACCTATGAAAGTGGTATATAACACAAATGAAACCAAATCCCCCACACTCATTTCGCCTGAAGCTACCAAAGTAGCGCCGTACCACATTACAGCCACAATTCCTCCGAAGAGAGCAAAAATTATAAAGGAAATAAATGCACCCCTGAATCCGGCGGCTTTCAAGGCAACAGCTACGACCCGGTTCAGTCCATTCCGATATCTGTTGGATTCATAATCTTCTCCGGCAAATGATTTTACCGTCATAATAGATTGCAAGGTTTCCTCCACAATGACATTGGCTGCCGCCAATTCATCCTGTGCCTGTTTGGAAAGTTTTCGGATAAATTTCCCAAATACCATGGCTATAACCACCAATACAGGAAATGTAGCCAGCATAAAAAAAGTAAGTTTTGGAGTTGTCACCATCAAAAACGCCACACCTGCCAACAAGGTGATGATCTGACGAAAGAGTTCCGCCAAGGTCACAGAAAAAGTATCCTGTAACATACTGACATCTGCGGTAATCCTTGAAATCAGTTCACCTGTTCTCCTTTTGTCAAAGAATGTCATGGGCAATTGTACCAATTGGCTGTACAGGGAAATTCTGATATCCCGCATACTTCGCTCAGAAACCTTAGCAAAAAGCCATACCCTAAAAAAAGAAAATATACTCTGAACCAATAAAATCCCCAAAAGAATAAAAGCAATGCCATTGATATCATCTACCAGCCAGGATTCCCCTGAAGCAGTATCAATCAGTTTTCCGGCTACGTAAGGAAAAGTCAGTAAAGTCAAGCTTGAAAAGAGGAGAAATACCATCCCCAATAAAAAATTTACCTTATAGGGTAAAACAAACCTAAAAATACCACCAAGTTTACTCAGATTCTGTTTGGTCAGCTTTCGCTTTTCGTGTTCTTCAAGAGCTATGCCTCTCTTTTTTGCCATGGAAAACTTTTATTCAATTATCTAACCTACAAATCTACACAATAAGATGAGAGGTTGAAGTCATTCAATTTATTTTTAAGTAAATCAATATCAAAAACAGGCCGCCCTATTTATTGTTTACCAAAAGCCCAAATCCGAAGGTTACTTAATAAATTGATAATCGATATCAGGTCTTAATCACTCCACGTCTGAGACAAATAGCCATAATTATTGGGGAATAAAAAGGATTTTACATTTTTCAAACCAATCATTCCAATTTTGAAAGGGGAACCTTTACAGTGCTATTTCTTTTCCGACTCTTTCCCTTTGTTCTTTTTCCTTCCTGTAATTCTTCTGATAAACTCTTTCTCTTTTTCCCAAAAAAATGAAAACTGGCCAAATACAAATCCCCACAATAATAGAATTAGCTGATAGAGAGGAAGAACGAGCAAAAGATATAGCACTGTTTTCCAAAATCCCCCTCTCTCCATGCTGATGCCCAAAAAATCAAAAATAGGTTTTTTGATAAAAAGTATCGTAAATCCGGTCAATGCAAAAACGACCAATACCAATACGACCTGTCGGAGACTTTTCAGGTTCCATTTGGATTGGAGTTTTTGGAGAAAGGATTGATTGGTTGAATTAATCATGAGAATGGAAGCATAAATGATTGCAAATGGATTCCTTTTGGTTTTTTTGTTTCAATACTTACAACTATTCAAAATTGGTTCTTTGTCCTTGAAAGATTGTAATGTTTTACAGAAGGTATATTTGGTGCCAATATCAACAAATATCTAATTTCCATAAATATCTTTTTCTTGATGTATTATATAATGAGTAAATTATAGCAATCATTTTTCCACCCTGTACACCGGATACCTGTTATGTTCCTTTTCCTTCCATGGGGAATGTTCATATACCCATCTCAATTGGGCAGATCCACTTTTTGCCAACTCTTCATTTTCAGATTTTGCGGCTTCCAGTTTATTTCTCAGGTCGGGATTTTGATTAAGGAATTCGGCTGCCAAGTCCTCAAAAACGTAAGCAGAATAACCTTCTTTGGACTGAAGAATTGTATCAAAGAAATTCCAATTAAAAAAACTATCCTCACTTTCCGGTTCCAATACTTCCATGATGTAACGGTTGACTTCCTGATTCATAGGGACCATGAAATCTCCTTTTCTAAAATTAATCTTGGTCTGGATTTTTTCAACCTTGGTATTGGAATGCAGATAATGTCCTTCAAACGGTCGCTGGGCAGTCTGAAACTCCTTGATTTCATATACAGTGACAGAAATGGCCGAATCATTTTTTAATTCTACCAAATTGACACCATTTCTATACAGGTTTTCTATCACATTGAACCATCCTTGGGGAATCAGGTAAGCGTCTGGTTTAGAGATAGTCAAACCATCCACATAGGTGTCATAGAATTTGACTTCTTTGGTAAATGGTTTTGACCTATCATAATATAATCTAGGCAAACCGGAAATTTCAGAAGGTTTTTGACCTGATTCAAAGCCAAGAAATTCTATGGTTTTATAGCTGCTTTTATCAATGGTGTGATTCATGGGAAATTCACTTTGGGAAATCTGATTGGAACGGTCAGCCTTGGCAGAAGCAACAATTTTGGCCCCGTCCTTTTCTAAAATTTCCATAAAAGTTTCAAATAAAGCATAAGTGGAAGCCACCCTCAGGTGATAAGGCTTTAGCATATGGGTTTCGGGCATAAAACTTAATGTGCTGTGAAGTGCAGCATAACCACTACTATATCGACCGCTATCCTTGAACTGTGACCAACCATCTTCAGGTTTGCCGCCCCATGCATTGACATAAGGTACCATCGGAAAATTCCTGTCTTTCATTTTTGAATAAAGTTGGGGGTTGAGTTCATTCTCCAAATACTCCCCCAATTTTCCTCCCAAGCGGTTATGTTGGGTAGATATCAAAGTCATCACATGTTGGTAGTCTGCACCGTTGCTGACATGCGTATCGATAAATACCAGTGGTCGTAGCCAGTTGAAAATCTGTTGAAAAGACCTAGCGTTTTTAGTATCTGCCTTGATAAAGTCCCTGTTGAGGTCATAGTTTCTTGCATTGCCACGGAAACCAAATTCCTCGGGCCCATTTTGGTTGACCCTACTGAATGAACCTCTATTTAGATGACCTCCAATATTGTAAACAGGTATAATGGCCATCACAAGATCTTCCGGAACTTCCATTTTATTCAATAAAATGTCCCTTAGAAATATCATTGAAGCATCAATCCCATCAGGTTCGCCCGG
>CAZLJT010000144.1:7985-9400 GCA_964559905.1 uncultured Aquiflexum sp. | reverse complement strand
CAGATTGATACCACCAAGTTATTCATGGAGGTGTATTATCCTGTTCAAGTTGATTCATCCACAAGCTATCCTGCTATGGTTTTCTTTTTTGGCGGTGGCTGGGTAGGTGGTGACAGAAGCCAATTCATAAACCATGCCCAGTACTTTTCCAAGAGAGGAATGATCTGTTTTTTGGTTGATTACAGGACGAAAAGCAAAAATAATACGACGCCTTTCGAATCATTGAAAGATGCAAAATCGGCTATTCGTTATATCCGAAAACAAGCAGATAAATTTAATATTGACACTGCAAAAATTATTGCCTCTGGAGGTTCTGCGGGCGGACACCTTGCAGCTGCCACGGCATTGATAGAGGATTATAATGAGCATTCGGATGATATATCCATAAACCCTAAACCCAATGCCTTAGTGCTTTTTAATCCGGTGATTGACAATGGGCCAGGTGGATATGGTTTCGAAAGAATTGGGGATGACTACAAAAGCTTTTCGCCTCTTCACAATATAAAAAACGGAGCACCACCAACTATTTTCTTTTTGGGAACAAACGATAATCTTATACCGGTGGAAACTGCCAAATATTATCAAAAAATTATGGAGAAGGTCAGCAGCCGCTGTGATCTTCATTTATATGAAGGACAAGGTCACGGATTCTTCAATTATAGAAACTTTGAGTACTACAAAAAAACAGTTTCTGAAGCTGATGGGTTTCTCCAATCACTCGGGTACTTAAACAAGGAACCAAAACATTGTTTCGAATAAAAGGGTGATCTGTACAAGTCATAAATTACCAAAGAATGAGAGACCAGACGGGTAATGCAAGGTACCGACCAGAGAATTTTTCCTTTGAAGTCTTAGAATAGTAGCTCATAATTAGGTTATTTCATTATTTGAAAAAAAATTTTATCCCTTTGTAATATTATTCAAGATTTGGAGTCAAATGGATAAAGGTTTAAAATCGTGACGCCTAAACATGGATAATATAAGCGAAGAATTTTCTACTATTTACCAGGAATACAGCAGTAAGATAAAAAGTCTTTGTTTTGGGTATACTAATTCAATCGATGAGGCTGATGATCTTTCACAAGAAACATTTTTATCTGCATGGAAGCATTGGGATAAATTCAACGGACAATCTTCACGTACCACATGGATTTATAGAATAGCCATAAATAAATGTCTCACTCACATCAAAAAAAATGAATCAAAAGCTATAGATATAAAAGAAATTGAAAAAGAGTTAGCCAATAATGATGAGAAGAATGAGAATATTAATCTCTTGTATAAAGCGATCAATAAACTAGAAAATATTGATAGGTTAATAATTACCATGTTTCTTGATGAATTATCCTACAAGCAAATTGCAGAAGTTCTGGGAATTAGAGAAAACTCAGTAGCTGTAAGGATTCATCGTATAA
>CAZLJT010000144.1:0-7975 GCA_964559905.1 uncultured Aquiflexum sp. | reverse complement strand
AACTAAAACTAACTGAAATATTTAATAATTATGAAAAAATTTGATGATTTAAAAAGTATTTGGTCTGAAAATCAACTAAATACGAATGATTTAGCTCATTCCTTTGGTAACAAGAAAATCAATTCACTTGCGGTAATGAAGCAACAGTATATATTAAGTGCAATTGGGTTATTCGGGACTACAGTTTTTATTTTGTGGTTTGGATTTTTAAGCGGCAAAAATTTTAAATTTGATATTTCGTACACGGCTTTGGCGATTCTGGCAGTATGTTTGGTTATTATTGTGTCAATTAATTTATATAATGTGTTTTTAATCAGTAAACTTGATGAAACACTTGCACCCAAAGAATATTTAAAACACTGGCTAAACTTCTACAAGAAGCGGCTTCGTTTTTTTAGACTTTATGCACCTATCCTTTTAATCACCTTTTGCATTTCCTTTGCTCTTTACGTCCCGGAAATCCTAGGCTACTACCCAAACACAGACTATAAAATCGGATTTATATTTTTTATTATTCTGATCTTTTTTGCAAGTTATCTCATGGGTAAAAGCGCAACACGCGAAGAAAAGATAAAGCTGAATGAACTCAATGATACATTTCAGTCGCTTTCTAATGGCTAATTAATCCTGAATGCGCATTATTTGAGCATTTGCCTATCTGTATGATTCTTCAAAATTCCCGTCTTCAAAAAGCGGTAAACCGTCAACAAGGTTGAAACCGATCCATCAGTGGATTTCATAGTGAATTTAAAACACCAAATTATAATTAGCCATCAATCAGCACTTTTAAATGAAATATATGAGACTTAGCAGATTCGAAATTCATTATTCTTTTAATGATTTGATTAATGTATCTGAAACTTTCTTTTAAAGGTTATGAGAATTGATTTTAACTTATCTTCTATGACCGTATTTTTTTTGATTGCAATTGGAATATTTGTTTCAATACTATTGCTGATTAAAAGAGATAATAGAAAAGCGAATCAATACCTTTCAATTCTAGCTTTCCTGCTATCCCTCTGGCTATTGGATACATTTTTTCGTGTGGCTGATATCTATGGCCAAAATGCAGATCTATATTTTTTACCTATTTACTTTTCCTTTGCTTTTGGACCTTTGATTTATTTCTACACCTTGAGCATCACGCAGACTAAAAAGCTAAGCTTACTTGAAAAAATTTTACATCTATCACCTGCCCTCATACAAGGCTTATTCTATTGTTACTTACAATTTCGTAGTTATGAATTTCGCTTATTCTTTTGGTTAGAAATACATAGGCCGTACACCTATAATTTGGAGCTGGCATTGAGTTTCTTATCGCTATCGGCTTATCTTTACTTTTGCAGAAAGCACCTGGAAAAATACAAGATCAGAATAGAAAATAACTTCTCTGATATCCATAGAATTGCTTTGAGATGGTTGAACCAACTGCATTGGGTTCTTCTATTTATATCTCTCTTCTGGCTTTTTGAAACAGTCGCTCGACAAGTTTGGGAATTTTATCCAGAGACACCTTTATCCTCCATCACTATGGGAGTGATTATTATTTTAATAGCTGTGGGCGGACTATTACAAACAGATTTGAATGCGACTAATCTTCAATCTGAATTGATTGAAGAGGCTCAAAAAGTCAATTTGACTGATGATGAACTGGAGCAGCTCGATATCATTAAAGGTAAAATGATGAAAGACCAATTGTTTTTGCAACCAGAACTAACCTTGAAAGAATTTGCCTCCCACGTTCATCTATCAGCCAGAGAAGCATCAAGGCTCATCAATCAAGGACTGAATATGTCTTTCATTGATTTTGTAAATCAGTATAGAGTAAATCACTTTAAATCCATCGTTTCGCAAACAACTACTCAGCACCTAAGTTTATTGGGTATTGCACTGGAAAGCGGATTCAATTCAAAGGCTACTTTTAATCGCGTCTTCAAGAAAATGGAAGGAAGAAGCCCATCAGAATTTTTAAATGAGTCTCAAAACACGAATTAAGCCTTCTCAAAACATGTTTTGCAACGCATAATATCAACCCTTACTTGATATTTGTCCATCATTTTACATGAAATACATATGGACAGCAAAACATTGATTTCCCCACATTTATTGAGCTACCGATTAGGACTCCTAATATTTATCTACTTGGTAATCGTAGCGAGCTCATCAGCTTATGCTCAAGAGGCATGGACCAACAAGTCACGGATCTTGCCAGACAAACTTAGGTTGATATCCACCACAATTACCTTACAACATAGCCCCAATCCTAACTTTCCAGAGTTGATTGCAGAACCAAACAGTGAAGCCAGATATGTTTGGAAACACAGTACTTCTGTTTGCTCGCCCTATCAGGATTTAGAAGTTATTGAAGCAGGGTCTTTTATTTGGTTCAGTCCTAGCGGCTGGCAACAGAATATATTGCTTTCGAAAGATGATTTCATTGAGCGTTTTAATTGTCCAGGTGGGATTCTGAAAACTGGTGTATGTTACACTTTCGAGAAAAATTACAGGTATGGAAATCAACTATATGGTGGTGATGCCTTATGGTTTGTGATTGCTAAAGACAAAGAAGGCAAGCTTTATAAAGGGTTTGGAATTATCGAAACTGAAGGAGAAATAAAAAATGACTAAGATTATCTACCTATTAACAATGACCTTACTAATAAGTCAGGCGGAAATTGCTCAAGCGCAATCTCTAGCCCTGGATACTTCGTCTTCCATTTTAAAGTGGACAGGATATGCTGAGGTGGGAAACTATAGCCAATCCGGAACGGTGAAGCCAAAATCCGGTACAATGACTTTGGTAAATGATGAAATCAAGAACTTTAAGGTAATGGTAGATATGACTACAATTACTCATGAAAACAATGACCTTGAAAGCCACCTTAAGAAAAATGACTTCTTTTATGTGGAAAAATATCCAGTAGCTGAAATAAGCTATGTGGAAAAAATAGGTGATAAATATATTGGTCAATTGACTATTCGTGGCAAATCTCAAAAAATTGAAATTCTGGTAAATTCCACAAAAATAGATAACGGCTTACTTTTCAAAGGGATAATAGCTGTAGATCGTACCCAGTTTGATATCAAATATAATTCATCTTCCTACTTTCAGGATTTGGACAGCTACGCCATAAAAAACAATTTCGATTTAGAATTTGAACTGATTTTTAAAGAAATGTAAACCGTGAAGGTCTAATTATAAAAATGACCAAAGGAAAAACATACTAAACCTAATTAACCATATATCAGCTATGAGAACATTATCTATAAGCATTATTACCATTCTATCATACACGTTAGTTAGCTACAAGCTTAAACATACGAACAAAATCTTTATTTTAATAATTTTGTTTACTGGCTTTAGTTATGAAATCGTTGCACAAAGCTGGATTAATGAGTTAGATGCCGCACTTACTACATTAGTGAATGATTCTCTTTTTGATGGACAGGTTTTAATAGCGGAAAATCATGAAATTTTATTTCATAAATCTTATGGAAACTTAGATGATACTGGTATCAATAATACTATTGAAGCCAATACCCCGCTATTAGTATATTCTGTTGGTAAATCATTTACGGCATTAGCAATAATGCAACTCAAGGAACAGGGATTGCTAGGTTATGACGACCTAATTAACCATTACTTTCCAAATCTACCTTACAATAACGTAACAATAAGGAATCTGTTAACCATGACAAGCGGTTTGCCTCGTTTTTTAGAAATAGCCTTGAAATATGGAGATACAGCGAAAATCTATAAGAATACTGAAATTGTAGATTTGGCTGAAAAGCACCTTACCTCTAAAGTTCAACCAAATCAATATTTCTCATACAATAACTCAAACTATATTTTACTTGCATTAATTGTTGAGAAGGTTTCGGGATTATCATTTGATGATTATTTGACCGAAAAAATATTCAAACCAGCTCAAATGTTTAATTCTGAAGAAACAATATCTGAGGAAGTTGAAATTTTATCTAGTACAACTATAACAGCAGATAACTTTTACCAACCTTATGGAATAGGTTCAGTTAAAACCACAGCATTTGACTTACATAATTATGTAAAGGCTTTATTTTCTTACAAATTAGTGAGCGAAAAAACGCTTAACGAAGCGTTTAAATGTCACCTAATATCAAATGGAAAGATTAGTAATTATGGATTTGGTTGGCGAATTAAGGATTGTGAAAAAATAAATGAAGTATATGTTGTCGGAGATGGATTAAATATGAGAGCAAGTTTACAATACTTTCCAGAAAACAAAAAGACGTTAATTTATCTTCATGCCAACTCTAACATTTATCATGAAAAGGTCTATTGGGCGGTGAGAAATATATGGGAGGATAAGCCATACGAATTACCTAGTAAACGTAAAGCATATAAAATAGATAGCAATTTGTTTATCAAATATGTTGGTAGCTATAAATCCAATTTCGGATTACTGCATGTATCTGAATCTGATGGAAAATTATATTTACGTCCAGATGCTATTCCTGAAAAAGAAGAATTAGTGCCGTTATCGGATACCTTATTTTATTTCAAGGGACAAAATTTAGAATGGAAATTTTATTTGGATGCTAGTGGTGAAGTAATCGGTTTCGGAATTAATGGAGACAGAGAAAACATGGGAATTAAACAAAATTAAATGAATCAAAAACATTTAGGTAGCAGCCGTTTGCAACAATAAGAGTAGTTGGTTAATAAAGCGAAGTGTTTTGCAGACAGTTTTTCACTTATTGAAAATTTGAGAATCCCCCTCTCTATTGCAAGAGATGAAAAGGTTGTGTATCGTACTGAAAATTCAGTATCTTAAATAGAAACCATGAGAATACTATTTTTAAACATTTTGACAATTCTTTCCCATGCGGCAGTTTTAGGACAGACTACATTATCAGCAAAGCAAATAGAAATTCTCGACAGCATTTCAACTCAGGATGTTCCGGAAAATGCTCCAGGAATTGCTACAGCCATCATCCAAGATGGAAAAGTGATTTATGAAAAATATGCTGGTTTTGCAGACTTATCGGAAAGTACGCGAATCAATAATTTAACTCGTTTCAACATTGCTTCAAATGGCAAGCAATTTACTGCATTAGCGATATTGACTTTAATAGATAACAAAAAACTTAAACTTTCAGACGATATCAGAAAATGGTTTCCCAATTTATATCATGATATAAAAGAAAAAATCACGATTCAAAGCCTATTAAATCATACAAGTGGTATAAGAGATTGTTATGACTTGTGGTCATTACAAGGCTACACATGGTGGGAAAAGTCCTTTGACAATCACACCGTATTAAATCTAATACAGGAGCAGAATGACTTAAATTTCAAGCCAACTAGTAAGTATTTATACAGTAATACCAATTATATCTTGCTGGCTCTTATTGTTGAAAAGGTCTCAAAACAGCCTTTTGTTGCATATACCAATGAGATGTTCAAGCAGCTTAATATGCCCAATACTTCCTTTGAGGATGATCACACCAATATTTATGGTCAAATTGCTAAAGCCTACTTCAATTTTGGGACATGGACTACCTACGACTGGATTTGGAATGTGGTTGGTGACGGCAACATTTTCTCAACGCTAGAAGACCAAATTCAATGGGAAAAATTGGTACAAAGTAAAGGAATGACGACCATGAACAGGAAAATCATTTCTCAAAGCCAACAACCAATCAAGAACTCTAATTTTAAAAATTATGGATATGGACTCGAGTTTGGAGCGTATAAGGGGCTGGATTATACATTTCATGAAGGCGCAACTGGTGCTTGGAAGGCCACTATTATAAGGTTTCCTGAGCGTAATGTTTCTATGATAACGCTAACCAATACTGGCAAAGCAATTCCATCTAGCCAAACAAAACAAATGGCTGACGTTGTACTACATTTAAAATCATCAGAAGCCTACTTAATTACTAAACCACCAAAGATAGGTGAGTACGTGAGTGAAGACGAAATATTAGGGACATACCTAACTGTGAGCGACTTTGCATTTACATTTGAAAAGAAAGATGGTCAACTATATTTAAAAAGAATTGGTAGAAATGATGTCGAAATAGTTCGTGAGGCTGAAAATAAATTTCATCAAAAATTTGACCCGGATTTTAAGCAGGAGTTTACGACCAATTCAAGAGGAGAACTTCAAGTGACAGCCTATTACATCAACCATGATCCTTACAGCCTGACAAAAGTAAATCCCATTGAAGATAGTTTTGATTTTAAATCTATCAATGGTGAATATTTCAATTCAGAGACCAATACAACGCTAAATATAGTATATCAGGAAGGGATGAATTATGAAATCACCTTCCGAAATGTCTATAAGACAAAGGGTTTATTGGTTTCAACTAATAAAATGCTTGTTGACTTTTATAGTTTAGAAATACTAAATGGGGAATTGCTTTTAAACGGGGAAAGAATAAAAAACGTGAAGTACAGCCGAAAATGAGAAATATAAAACTATTGTTCATAGCATTTTTAGTAACAGCTCTAATTCCAAAATCATCTTTTGCTTGTTCAGTACTGTATTATATTGATTTCGGAACAGGAAAAATTTATGCAGTCAATAGTGAAGATTATTGGTTGGATGTTGATGCCTATATCCAGATTGAACCTAAATCAAAAAATAATTTTGCCAGATTGTGGTATGGTTGGGACAATTTTGCCCAAGGGGGTATCAACGAAAAAGGACTTTTCTTTGATGCTGCCGTAACACCTGAACAAGAAGGAATAAAAGGTTATGGAAACCCCAAAAACAACCTGGGAGACAACATTTTAGCTAGCTGTACTACAGTAGAGGATGCATTAAAATTTTTGGAAAAAGAAAAAATAGCCTTAAACAACAGCCACTTAATGTTTGGTGATAAAACAGGAAAAGCTGTTGTAGTCGAGTGGGTAAATGGAGAAAGAAAACTTCATTGGATTGAGAATAATAAATTAATAATGACTAATTATTTGCTATCTGAGCCAGAAGCAGGGAATTTTCCCTGTTATCGTTATGAAAGTATCGTAGAAAGAATTTCAGAAATGGAGAAAAGTGGAGAAGAAATTAATCTCTTAAAAGTGGGCAATACCTTTGGGCAGGCGGTTCAGCTACCAAGTAGAGATGAAAATGGCCGCGTTAGTGGTACTGTTTATACTACTTTTATTGATATTACCGACAATAAATTATATTTATCATATAAACTCAGTAACAAAAATGTTATAAAACTAGACTTGAATAATGAGTTTAATAAAACGAAGCGACAGAAAATAATGCTGCGTTAATAATACACTGACCATATTTTAACGTGAGTTTGATTAAATATGAAAATTGAAAGAAAACATAGTAAAAGAGATCATCTCTTTTATTCGGCACTTACCATACTGATAAGTGCAATTGGATTTGCCGGATTCTCTTTCACTTATTTCGGGCCTATTATTCGAGCTTCATATCCATCATCCGGAATGGTCTTGCATTTGCATGGTTGGTCTTTTTTCCTTTGGTACCTATTGTTCCCCATTCAAGCAATTTTGATTGCGAGGAGAAAGAGGGTCTTCCACATGATATTGGGGAGATTCAGTGTCATTTTAGTTTTGTTGATGACCCTGACGGGCATTTTGGTACTCACCGTACGCGTAGAAGAAGCAATGCGCAACGGGGGACCACAAATCTGGTTGCTATATGGACCTTTGGTACTTTCTAATCTGGTACTGTTCGTTACCTTCTATTTCGCTGGAATGTACATGGCCATTAAGAACCGCCTGCAATCCCATAAGAGATTGATTATTGTTGCAAGTTCAATTGGACTGGGAGCCGGTTTCTTTCGCTTAATTTTTCACCTGAGTGGATTCCACCCCATGTCATTGCCTGTCGGAGTGCTGGGTTGCAGTCTATTCATCATAATTGGAATTATTTATGACAAAATTACACATAGATATGTTCATCCTGCGAACTTGGAAGGACTCATTTTAATGATTATCTTTTAA
>CAZLJT010000143.1:0-9418 GCA_964559905.1 uncultured Aquiflexum sp. | reverse complement strand
CAAAAGCATGGGGAAACCTTCAGTTTCCAATCTTTCCGTTTTCCATTGCCTTTTTGCAAAACTATCCTCACACCATTCTATATTGGCTACCAACTGCTCAGGATCATTGGAATCGTTGGGCATGGATAGGATGCTGTTGAGGATCTCAATGCCGTTAAGAAAATGTTTATCTGTCACCTCATCAAGATTGATGGATTTTTTACTTTGAGCAAAATGAATCATCGGTGAAAACAAAAGCAATCCGAATAGGTATAATGTTTTTTTCATGACCTGAACTGTATGGAATGGATGAGGTGGAAAAGATAAGTCAAAGTGACAAGTAAAAAAAGCTGATTTATTTGAAGTGGGTGAAATGGGAATTTCATACCGAAATCGATCCTTTTCTAAAGTCTGTTTTTCCTATCACAGCATTGATCAAAAAGGGTTTTCCTTGTCGGTTAATTTCCTTAGCCTTTTGAACTGATTTCACAACAGTATCCATAGTTTCTACTTTCTCACCTTCAGCTCCAAAGGCAAAGGGGATTTGATCATAATCAGAAGTTTCCAACATCACAGCACAATCAGAATCTAAAAATTCCACTTGGTCCCTCGCTATTTGAGTCCAACAAGCGTCGTTACCTATCAGGGCGGTGATGCCCAATCCATGTCTCTGAAAAGTATCAAATTCCATCAGGGAATATCCCGCACTGCCATCCCCATACAAAATCCAAACAGGCCTATCCGGGTAAACCAAAGCTGCTGCTATGGCAAATCCTGCACCTACACCCAAGGTGCCATATGCACCAGGATCCAGCCAAGATAATGGTTGTCTTGCCTTCAATACATAGGAGGCAGTCGCTACAAAATCACCCCCATCCGCAACCAGAACACATTTATCATCCAATAGCAGTTCCAGTTCTGACAATGCCTGAATCGGATTCAAGCCATCCGTTTTTTCCTTGGATTGGTTCTTGATTTCTAAATCCCGCCTTTCGTCCCTGTCCCTTAATTGTGACAACCATTCCTGGGAATTGATTTGCACTTTGGAAGCAAGATCAATCAAAAAATCTCCCGGATCCGCTTGAATGGGAAGACTTGGTTTTTTATTGAGATAAAGGTCTGTCTTGCTCCTATTGACGGAAATAAATTTTCTGCCTCCAATATGGTTTCCATAATCCAAGCGAAAATCATTCGGAACACCTGCAAGGATGATAAGATCAGCTTCTTTGATAGCCTCTTTTCTTTTATGCCGGATATGTAACCTTCCATTTCTTCCCAATAGACCTCTGCCAGATCCGCTTAAGTACACCGGAACTCCCAATAGGTTTAAAGAGGATGCCAGCATTTCTGATTTTTCAGGCTGTAGCATTGCTCCACTTCCCAAGATCATCAGGGGTTTCTTTGCCTTTTTGATTAGGTTCATCGCTTGATCCAGATCAGAGTTTTTGTGTTTGGGAAAATCAGGTTTGGCTGGATCCGAATTAAAAACCGTTTTATCAGCATCTTCAAAAAGCTTTTTGGCATGTCTTTGAATATACCACTGCAATGCTTTCTCCTTGATGGATTTGGCGCTTTTGGAGCTTTTTGCACCATACCATTCCAATACCATCTCTTTGGGATAAAGGGTATCTATCGGGCATTCGATAAATACCGGCCCGGGCACTCCCTCCTGCGCAACCTGAAAAGCTTTTTCTAAAGTAGGACCAATATCTTTAACTTTTTTAATGGAAAAAGCCCATTTGACAATAGGCTTCATGATACTCAATTGGTCAATATCCTGCAAAGCACCCCTACCCTTCAACAGGGTAGCTGCAGCACCTCCCAATAAAATCAAAGGGGATTGTGCCATTTGCGCATTTTTGATGGCAGTTACTGTATTGGTCAATCCGGGACCTGCAGTCACTGCTACAATTCCCGGATTACCTGTTAGCCTTCCAATACCATCAGCGGCAAATACTGCTGTGGCTTCATTTCGGGTGTCAATGACTTTAATTCCGAGCTTTTCTGCCCCAACAAAAATTGGTGAAATATGGCCTCCGCAAAGCGTAAACAGAAATTTTACGCCGTGATTTTTGAGTACTTGTGCTATAATTTCTCCACCGTTCATAGCTAGTAAGATAATAAAATAAGGCCAATATTTTTTTAAATTTTCTTTTAGAAAGCAGAATTGGTTAAACCAATTCAACAAAAAATATTTTAATTCATTAACTCAAAGAGTATTAAAAATCAAAGAAACTTCTTCTTCTTGACACCTTCAAATCCTGAAGAATGGATGATTTGACCCTGATATCAAGATTGTATGAAGTAAATCTACCAAATGGGATCCAACTGACATTCATCTGCCAGCAATGGAGATCTCTGGCAATTCCAATCATACTTTGGGTCAATTGCTGGGTCATGAAATCATAACCTGCATTAAAATTTATCTTCCATTTTTCAGAAAGACTCACATCACCATTGAAATTTATAGCGGAGGTAATATTTGAATCTCTTCCGGGCTGTCTATTGTAAGCAATGTTAAATCCAAAACCCAGATTCCAGGGAACATCCCACTCTATGTATTGGGTAGGGTCATTGACTATTCTGGTGATTTCTTCTTCAACAAACTCATTCAATTGACCACCTTGCTGTAAAAAATCGTTGGTCATATCCTCTCGCATTTCTCCGGGTGATTTTCCTCCACGGGGGTTGATACTACCATTGACATTCATTTGAATACTCCTGAAAGTACCCAAACCCTGGCCGGACTGCCAAGCAAATCTATTAATTCTCCTTCCAGATCTTACCCCAGTTTCTGGATTCACTGTTGTCAGTTCTGCATAAGGATCCAAGTTACCGGAAAGGTTGATGGAGAGTTTGTCTTCAAAAAATGATGTCCTTGTATTGAAATTGATCTGCGACAGATTGAATGAATCCGCAGCAAAATTATAGAATGTCGAAAGATTCAGAGATTGAAGAAGTGGAATTTTTTTAGTGGTCTCTTCTTCGGAGTCACTTTGCTGTTTGATTTTTGCCTCAACCGTATTTCTGATATTGATACTTAAAGATCTGGATTCTCCAAGTGGTGCCTGTCCGAATATAAACCCCTGATGTCTTGAAAACCGTTGTGTTCTTCCCGATTCATCTACCTGAACTTCCTGATAAAACCCAAAAGGTGAAGCAGAAAAATCAGGGTTATAATTGAATCCAAAAGAAGGTTGCAAATGATGTCTGATAGCTTCTATTTTTTTATTCTTTTTAAAATTATAAAAGCCATAAACGTTTGTATTCATATTAAAGGAAGTATTGTAAAAATAAACCCTGTTAAATCCACTTTCATTGATTTTATCCACCCTTTGTTCCCTTGGATTGTAGAAATAATTGATTCTCTCGGTATACCATAATTCCGTATAATTCAGGGATGCTGTTCCTGTAAAATATTTGAACAATGTGAAATTTGAGGTAACTGGAATTGTGTTTTTGGCACCATTATCCGCCTCAGCAAGAAGTAAAGGTAAATTCGCAAGATTGAATGGGATGATATTCTGGTCAGGACTGATCCCCTGCTCTTGCTGAAGCACTTCATTCTGCACTCCAAATGGGTTACTAACCCTGTTGTTTATGGAGTTCTGAAGGTTGAAATTCCATGCTATATTTAGGGTTTTTAAGGGTTCAAACTTTACGTTTTGGAATGGATTCTGACGATTCATGTTGACGGCAATATCCGGTAAAATCAAGTTCACTTCATCCGATTGTATGTTTTGGGAATGCCTTAGATTGGCTGACATGCTGAAAGGAGTACCTGTAAAAGTTTTACTGTAAGAAACATTAGAAGAAAATTCCGATTTCACATTATTTACAAAGCTATTGGGATTCACTACCACGTTATTATAGTTAGTAGTACCGGCATTGACAGAGGCTGAAAACCTTGAGTTTCCCCGCGTTTCAGGAGTATGCTGCCAATTGACCCAAATGGTATTGTAATCCACCGGGTTGAGCTCTGTTTCAGGGCTTTTAAACTTTTGGTAATCCACATTGAATCCCCCATTGTACCGATACCTTTTTTTATAGATGGTTGAAGCCTTTGCACCATAGCCCCCGTTTGAAAAAATATCTCCTGTCACTCTCGTATGTATATAATCATTGAAGGCAAAATAATAACCAAAATTCCTCAAGAAAAACCCCCTTACCTGTTCCTGACCATAAGAAGGGAACACAATACCGGAAGCTTTTTCATCGGGCGTATCGGGAATAATACCAAAGGGCAAACCGACGGGTAGCGGGATATCATTAAAATAAAAATTAAATGGGCCTGTAACAACCTGTTTGCCCCTAATGGATTTGATCTTATTAGCATTGATATGCCAATGGGGTTCTGCCAAATTACAGGTGGTATAATAGCCGTGATCGAGATAAATACTGCCATCTTGGTCCTTTTTGATGGTCTCTCCTCTCAAAAGTCCGTCTTGCTGTTCTGTCACCACGTCTTTGATGATAGCCTTTTGGGTTTTGAAATTATACCGCATTTCCTTCCTGATTTCATAGGTAGACACACCTTCTTTGAAAATGGGATTACCTGAAATATTCCCAAGACTGTCGGTCACCCCCGAAGCAAACAACTCGCTTTTCTCCCAATCAATAATAATCAGGTCTGCATCAAGTCGTATTTCCCCATATTCAAACCAAGCTGCTTTGTGTAAAAATACTTTATTGGAAATAAAATCTGTAATTATACTATCTTCCCCATAATAATTGATCGTGGTTTGTATATCACCTTTTGGTATGGTCTTCGTTGTATCATTACGCGGAATAGTATCCATTCCCAACTTTGCAAGGGAATCCAATGGTGGAAATTCAAGTTTTGGAGAGTTGAGTATTGAATCAGGTACAATGATTCTTTGTTCCACATTAGTTTGGCTCCTTATTTGCGAAAAGCTAACTTGGGGAATTACCCAAATTACAATGAAGACAATCAAATGGAACCAGTTATTCCGCACTTAATAATATTGATTTGTTTAAAAATTTATGAAATTTGCTCGGGCAAAGTTAATAGGATTCAATACGCATGAAACGATTCAAAGTTAAAAATATTCTCTTATTTTCCTTATTGACAACATCCCTGCTTTTTGCAGGATTTGTTCCCACAGGTTCAAGGGCACCGGAGTTTAAACTAAAACGCATTGTAATAGATGCAGGCCATGGTGGCAAAGATCCGGGAACGGTGGGAAATATTTCCAGAGAAAAAGATGTGGCGCTCAATGTTGCTCTTCAGATAGGGAAATATGTAGAAGAATTACTTCCCGGCGTTGAAGTGATTTATACCCGAAAAACTGATGTTTTTCTTGAACTAAAGGAACGGTCCAATATTGCCAACAGAAACAAAGCAGATCTATTTATATCTATTCACTGTAATGCAGCCCCCAATAAATCTGCCTATGGAACAGAGACTTTTGTGATGGGAACCAAAAACTTTGAAGCCAATTTTGATATTGTAAAAAGAGAAAATTCAGTAATAACACTTGAGGAAAATTATGAGGAAAATTATGAAGGTTTCGACCCCAAATCTCCGGAATCCTATATGATGTTCAACCTCATGCAAAAAGCTTTTCTTTCCAACAGCATCTCCTTGGCCTCCAAAGTGGAAAATGATTTCGTGACCCGGGTAAACCGCTCCAGTCGTGGAGTCAAACAAGCGCCTTTTTATGTACTTTGGACTACCAGTATGCCCTCAGTGCTGATTGAGCTGGGCTTTTTATCCCACCCTTCAGAAGAACGTTTTCTAAACAGCAAGGACGGACAGACCTATTTGGCCTCAGCTATTTACCGTTCTATCAAAGCGTATAAAGAGGAGATTGAGGAATTGTAATTTGAGTATCGGAATTGGTAAGTGGCCAGTAGCTAATGATCAGTAAACAGGGTTCAGTGTGCAGTAACGATAAAGTAGGCAGTGTTCAGTGTGTTTAAAAAGAGTTTTCAAAAACAACTTACAACGTTCTCCATTCACACTGCATACTGTCACTGCCAACTGTAAAGTTTTTACCTGTTTACTACGTACTTCATCTTAAGACTGAATGCTGCCTAATGAACACTGAACTCTTTTTATCAAAGCTCCTTGGAAATCCCCTATCCAATTTGATTCTTGTGGGTTAATTCAGTTATTTTAGCTTTTCGGAAAAATAAACCCAATTACCTTTATGGATATAGAATTCAATAAAAATGAAGACCAAATCAAACAACAACTTTTTCAACTTCAAAAAAAACTGGAAAAGGTTAAACTTGGGGGTGGCAAGTCCCGGATTGAGAAAGAACATGCAAAAGGCAAACTAACTGCAAGAGAAAGAATTGATTATTTGATTGATAAAGAATCCGAATTTTTGGAAATCGGGGCATTTGCGGCCGATGGCATGTACGAGGAGGAAGGAGGCTGTCCATCTGCCGGGGTAGTTACAGGAATAGGCTATGTTTCCGGAAGGATGTGCGTGATCGTTGCCAATGACGCGACCGTAAAAGCCGGGGCATGGTTTCCAATGACTGCCAAAAAGAACCTTAGGGCACAGGAAATTGCCATGGAAAATAGATTGCCGATTATCTATCTGGTGGACAGTGCAGGTGTATATCTGCCGATGCAAAACAAGATTTTTCCGGACAAAGAACATTTTGGAAGACAGTTTAGAAACAATGCAAAGATGTCGGCCATGGGAATTGTTCAGGTAGCCGCTATCATGGGCAGCTGTGTAGCGGGTGGGGCCTATTTGCCCATCATGTCCGATGAAGCGATGATTGTGGACAAAACCGGCTCAATATTTTTAGCAGGGTCTTTTCTTGTCAAAGCAGCTATAGGTGAATCCATAGACAACGAAACCCTTGGAGGCGCCACCACACATTGCGAAATCTCAGGCGTTACGGACAATAAATATGTGAACGATCAGGAATGTTTGGATGCCATCAGAAGGATCTTTGATAAAATAGGAGCCTTTGATAAAGCCGGTTTTGACAGAACAGAACCTAAACAACCGAAAATAAACGAAGCAGAACTATATGGAATTTTTCCTTATGATAGGGTGAAGCCTTATGATATGATTGAAATTATTAAGGGCTTGGTGGACAATTCTGAGATCGATGAATACAAAAAAGATTATGGCAAAACCCTGATATGTGCTACTGCCCGGATCGATGGTTGGGCAGTAGGTATAGTGGCCAATCAGCGTAAAATCGTCAAAACCAAAAAAGGTGAAATGCAGATGGGTGGAGTCATATATTCAGATTCTGCTGATAAAGCAGCACGGTTTATCATGAACTGTAACCAAAGAAAAATCCCTTTGGTATTCCTTCAGGATGTTAGCGGATTTATGGTGGGCAGTAAGGCCGAACATGGGGGAATTATCAAAGACGGTGCAAAAATGGTCAATGCCATGGCTAATTCAATGGTACCGAAGTTCACCATTATTTTAGGCAATTCTTACGGTGCAGGTAACTACGCCATGTGCGGAAAAGCTTACGACCCAAGATTGATTTATAGCTGGCCAACTGCCCAAATGGCCGTAATGAGCGGGGCCTCTGCTGCCAAGACCCTTTTGCAGATCAAGGTCGCTTCACTTAAAAAATCGGGTAAAGAAGAAATTACTCCCGAAGATGAAGAACAATTGCTCAAAGAAATTACTGATAAATACAATGAAGAGCTCAGTCCCTATTATGCAGCGGCAAGACTTTGGGTAGATGGAGTTATTGACCCCTTGGAGACCAGAAAAGTCATCAGTATGGGAATTGAAGCTGCCAATCATGCCCCAATTACTGAAAGGTTTAATGTTGGGGTGATTCAGACTTGAGGGAGGGGGAGATTTAAGATTTTAGATTTATGATTTTAGATTTGGGATGGAATGAAGGAGAAAGGATGAAGAATGAAGGTGGTGCGTAATTGCGCCTGCCTGCCTTTGGAAGGAGGAGCACTTGGGAAACTTTGACCATTTGAATATTCCTTCGTGCGACGTGGCAATCTCATTATATGAAGGACTTGAAGGATTAAGGAAGAAGGTTGTGTCTCCCGCCTTCCGTCTTCCGTCTCCCAATAAAAATAAAAAGTAGTTTCCTGTCAAGGCATCAACTAACCATAAAATTTAATAAATTGGAGTAACATTTCAGGCTATGAACCAACTCAGTGAAAAAGAACTTCATGCTTTGGTTTCCCTATTGGATGATACGGATAGGGAGGTCAAGACCCATGTAAAAGATCGGATTATCTCTTTGGGACATGAGGTGATTCCTTTTTTGGAAAAAAAGTGGGAGAACAGCTTTAATCCTGAAATCCAAAAAGAAATAGAGGATTTGGTACATGACTTACAGTATTCTCAATTGAAGGAAAGGCTGATTGATTGGAAAGCGTCTCCTGAACAGGATTTATTGACCGGATTGTGGATTATCAATACCTACCAATATCCTGATCTGGAGTTTGATAAACTCAATGCCGACATGCATCAGATATATTTTGAAGTATGGACAGCTTTCAAGAATGACTTACTTCCTTATGAACAAGTCCGAATTATCAATGGGGTACTTTTCAATACTTTGAGATTTTCTGCCAACACCAAAAATTTTCATTCTCCTGGCAATAGTATGCTGAGCAATGTATTGGATACCAAAAAAGGAAACCCTATCAGTCTTTGCGCCATCTATATGCTTGTAGCTCAAAAACTTGGTTTGCCGATATATGGGGTAAACCTCCCAAACTTATTTGTTCTTACCTATAAATCAGCTGATGCTAACTTTTATATCAATGCCTTCAATAAAGGTTTGATTTTTTCTAAAAAAGATATCATTAATTACCTGGAACATTTAAAAATAGACCCTTTAGATGTTTTTTTTGAACCTTGTAGTAATAAGGACATCATAGTCAGAACTTTGCGGAATCTTATTGTTGCCTTTGAAAAACTTGGCGAATCAGAAAAAGTAATTGAAGTAAGAGCCTTACTGGAAATTATGGAAAATCCATGAACCCTTTCCTATCTATTTTATTAGCTTAACATTACAACCGACAGGTCTACTGGAAGAGGGACTGGGGTTTCTTCTGTTATGAATAGCCGTCATAGCATTCTCCAAAAACTTCATATTGGCGTTAGCTGCTACTTGGGGATTGTTATCAATAGCACCCCTATAGGATATAGCATAGCCAGTAGGACTAGGTGTAATGACCACTACTTCAGGCAATTTGGTGATACCAAACTGCTTTGTTACCAATTGGCCATTATCTTCCAAGAAAGGGAACTTAAAGCCTTTCTCTTCTATTCTTTGGCGGATCGAGGCCGTATTTTCCTCTTCCTCAATTCCTGAATGGGGATTGATCATAGCAAAAACAAAACCTTCCGGACTGAATGAATTTTCCAAAGCAATAATCCTATCCTCATAGAGTTTGGAAAAAGGACAATTCAGCGTAGTAAAGACCAAGACTATGGCTTTCTTATCCTGA
>CAZLJT010000142.1:0-9467 GCA_964559905.1 uncultured Aquiflexum sp. | reverse complement strand
AATGGCCTCCAACAGCTATTTTACTTCTATCCCCAATGCCTGTCTCCACAATATAATCAATAGCTGCCTCTGCATTGGCTACCAATTGCTCTACAAAAAAATCATTCGGTTCTTTATCTCCTTCGCCTACTATAGGCATTTCGGTTTGGTCCATGATTGCAAAACCTTGGGTTACCCAATAAATCGGAGAGCCCCAACTCAATCTGGTAAACTGGTATTTGGAACCTCTAACCTGTGCAGCATCTGCAGCAGATTTGTATTCTCTGGGATAAGCCCACATCAGTACAGGCAATCTTCCGTCCTTGGCAGGGTCATATCCTTCAGGAGTATACAAGGTAGCAGACAAATCCAATCCATCTTTTCTCTTGTATTTCACCAAGGATTTATTTATGCCTTTAAGAGACTCGTAAGGATGGACAAAATCAGTAATTTGTCTTGGTGCAATTCGCTTGCGGGTATTGACAATCCAATAATTTGGCTGTAGGTCTGTGCTTTCTTTGAGCGTCACAAATTCTGTAGCGTCTGCATTCAGGACCTTAACCACCCTTTCGAAATAAGGGGCCTGACTTCTCCAAAGGATTTTTTCGGTTTTGGTTTTTGTATTGTAGGCAGAAAGATAAGGCATATCCCCATCTGGACCTCCGCCGGAGGAAGTCATATAAACATCATCTCCTTTTCTTAAAATCACATTTCTTCCAAAATCATTGACTGTAAAAACCGGACTTCCGGGATCATTGTAGCGATCATCCGAAGATCTTTCTATAATAACCGTCCCTTTGTCATCAGGATTGGAAGGATCAATTCTATGAACACGAACCTGTCTTGTTGCTGACCAACTCTCGTTAAGCAAAGCAAAATTATCATCTGACCAATAAATACCTCTAAACCTATAAGCAATGCCTGCCAATTTTTTTGGTGAAGTATTGAACGTGGCTTCCTGTGTATAGATGATTTCTCTTCCATCTATTTTGACTTTTGGATCTCCTCCATCTTGAGCTTCTACCCAATAAAGCATTGCAGGTTTGTCGGCTCTCCAATTGATAGATCTTGGTCCTGTGACTGTGGCATCAAAGCCTGTAGGTCTTACCTCATCCAAAGGGATTTGGGCCAAAGTTTTCACTTTATTGCCTTTGATATCCCAAATCTCTACATCATATGGAAAACGGGAAGCAGGCACCAAATATGAAAATGGCTTTTGGATAAGATCAACCATAATAAAACTACCATCAGGTGAAAGGTCAACCGATTTGATCATGCCTGACTTTCCAACGGCCTGCTTATTGCCTTGTAGGTCAATCAACATCAACTGAGAATCCATAAAATAAGTCAATAAAGCCTCATCATGAGGATTACTCAACAAATCCTGATATGTTCTTGAAGGAGCTGCATTTCCGGAAGTCTCCTGAATAATTGGACCGGAAGGCGCTAAAGGAGCAACGGGCATCTGACCTCTTTTAGGATTTACAGCTTTCAGCAAAATCTTATTATCAGGAGTCCAGGATATAGTGGAACCATAGGTGGCATTAACAATTTCATCAGTCAATTTTTTGGCTTCATAAGTGGTAAGGTCCAACACCCAAAGGCTGATTCCTTTATTGGTAGTATTGGTAACAGCTGCGAATTTCTCATCCTTAGAAAGAGAAATTTCTCCCAGTTTAGGATTATTTGGAAGGCCTTTGATAGCCTGCTGCTGACCCGTTTTGGTGTTTTTTACCATCACATTGTAGAAACTCCCCGATCTTGATGGGCCATTTGTTGCCGGATTGATTCTAATTCCTCCTATTCGGAGTTCGGGCTGTGCCAAATCCTCAATAGACGGATTGTCCGCTCTTTCCAAAAGCAGCATCAAATCTCCTGAACGACTAAAACTGACTGTTGGAGTCAAGGGTGCGTTGACTAAATCAGCAATTGCTTTTGGCGGAGTCTGGTAGGGCAGGGCTTCCTGTGCCTGACAGATGCCCACCATGAATAAACAGTAAACTGATAGAAAAAAGGATATTTTCAGTGTTTTTTTCATGAGCGTAATAGTAAGTTTAGTTGTACCGAAATTAGATCAATTGCACTCAATATAAGTGATAATTTAGGTATTTGGTTTTTAAACATGGATGGGTGGTCTTAAAACAAAGAAAGATCAAAAAAACAGGAGCCTCTGAGAGGCTCCTGTTTAAATTTTATAAAGACAAACTGTGTTATTTTCCTTCACCACCAATGGATATCATCGCGCATCTGAAACCGATGTGATTGGTGGCAGAGTCCTGATGGATAAATCTTCTGGTGCCAGGTGCAAGCCAATAGGCCATATCTCTCCAAGAACCACCTTTGTAGACTCTGTAGTCATCAGTGATCAATGTTGTTCCATAAGTTTCCTCCTCATCGAAAATTCCGTCTTTTCTTAAAGGGTTTAAATCATCAAAATCCTGATAGGATAATGGTCTGTAAACATCCTGTACCCATTCGTTGACATTACCTGCCATATTGTATAACCCAAAGTCATTGGGCGGGAAATCATAAACGTTTGTAGGGAGAATTTCTCCATCATTGGAATTGGTTCCTGCAATACCGGCATAATCACCACGTCCTCTTTTGAAATTGGCAAGGAAATCACCTTGCTTGCCTTTTCTTTTGACATTATATGGATTTCTAACTCCCCTTCCATCCCAAGGATAGATTCTGCCGTACTCTTGATTCTCATCCATATATTGCGTGCCGATCATGGCTTTGGCAGCATATTCCCATTCTGCCTCACTTGGAAGTCTATATTCTGCAAAAGCGACTCCTCTTTCAATCAACTGGTTTTTAGTAAAAGAACTGTCGATTTCATTTTTTTGTCTGATGAGATCAGATACAAATTCCGTTCTCCATTTGGCATATACATTAGCCTGAGTCCAAGAAACGCCTGCTACAGGATAAAAATTGAAACCCGGAAATCTGAAATAATACGTATCATAAACATCATTGTAGGATAAAGCACCTGCCCATACACCCTCCTGAGGTTCCAATTTTTGTATAGAGTCTGCACTGACCTTTTTCTTCATATGAAAAAGGAATTCCCTATAATCGTTATTGGTGATTTCTGTTTCATCCATGAAAAATGAGGCAATGGTTACTGTCCTTTCGGCATTATCCCTGAAAGCCATGACATCCTGTTCCTGAGAACCCAATACTGCCCGACCACCCTGAATGTATTTCAGGTTGGGCCCGATTTCCTGCTTGGCAAGTCTTGTAACCAAGAATTGCGTACTGTCTTTTGAAGCATCAAAGCTATATTCCGCTCCTGTGGTGGGGCTTGCTTTGCCGGGCTTTGCAGCAGTCCTTCTGCCATACCCGGGAGTTTTGTTACAGGAACTAAGGAATGCTCCCACAACAATCAATGCAGCAGCCAAAATCAAACCTGTTTTGTTATTTCTAAAAACCATAATTGTAGAGTATTTTTATGCACAAATAGAACGCTAATATATAATCATTAATATCTTATCACAATAATTTTTTTTGTACCCTCCCATATAGAAAATGGGATTTTTGCGTGATTGTAGCAAATAATACAATTATTTTGAGAGGAAAAACAAATAAGCCCTGATGTAAAATTTTCAGTTTTTATGAATTTTTCATTCCCAAAAGCCATTTTTTCGCATTTTCTATCGTATTTACCTCATTGATAATGAGGATTAAGCGGTTCTTAGCCTCTTTGATTTTACAGTATTTACCCTGTTTTTGAATAAACGCTAATATCTTGCCAAAGGTATCCGACTTGAAATATTTTTCCTTTTCGGATGGTAAAAAGTAGCATTTCATCATATGGTTTTTGATTACCAGTTTTTCAAATCCCAACTCTTCTGCTATCCATCTCAATCGAACTGTTTCAAACAGGTCTTCAACTGTTTTTGGTATCGGCCCAAACCTATCTCTTATGGATTGTATATAAGCGAGAAGTTCAGACTCTTTTTTAATATTGTCCAATTTGGAATAAAGGCTAAGTCTTTCTGAGATATTGCTGACGTAGGTTTCCGGAATCAGCAATTCCAGATCTGTCTCAATCACACAATCCTGAACCAATACCTGTACTTTTTCTTTCAGATCGATTTCAAAGAGTTCGGCAAATTCATTCTCCTTCAATTCCTGTACCGCTTCATCAAGTATCTTATGGTACATTTCAAAACCCAGGTCGGTGATAAATCCACTTTGCTCAGCCCCCAAGAGGTTTCCTGCACCACGGATATCCAAATCCCGCATGGCCACTTTTATTCCATCACCCAAATCAGAAAACTCCTCCAATGTCTGCAGCCTTTTTCTTGCTTCTGCCGTCAAACCGGTAGTAGGAGTTGTCAATAAATAACAAAAGGCCTTTTTATTACTTCTTCCTACGCGACCCCGCATCTGATGCAGGTCACTCAGACCAAACATATGAGCCCTATTTATAATAATGGTATTTGCATTGGGAATATCCAATCCGGATTCGATGATATTTGTAGATACCAAAATATCATATTCACCCTCAATGAATTTGACCATGATATTTTCCAGCTTCTTGCCATCCATCTGACCATGTGCTGCGGCCACTCTAGCCTCAGGGACCAATCTTAAAATCAGATTGGCAATAGCATCTATTTCCCCAACCCGGTTATGGACAAAAAATACCTGACCACCTCTTCTGAGTTCAAACGATATGGCATCACGGATGACTTCCTCCTTGAAGGTATGTATCTCGGTAGTTACAGGTTGACGATTGGGCGGCGGGGTAGCAATTACAGAAAGATCCCTTGCACCCATCAATGAAAAATGCAAGGTCCTTGGGATAGGGGTGGCAGTCAAGGTCAACACATCCACATTGACTTTCATTTCCTTTAGTTGGTCTTTGACCTTGACCCCGAACTTTTGCTCTTCGTCTATGACCAATAATCCCAGGTTTTTGAATTTGATGTCCTTATTTACAATTCTGTGTGTACCTATCAAAATATCAATTTCGCCCGTACTGACCTGATTGGTAATTTCCTTTATTTCTTTGGCTGACCTGAAGCGGTTGATATATTCCACTTTGACGGGAAATCCTGCAAGTCTTTCCTTGAAAGTCTGAAAATGCTGCATGGCCAAAATAGTAGTCGGAACCAAAATTGCAACCTGCTTTCTATCATTCAGCGCTTTGAATGCAGCACGGATGGCAACTTCGGTCTTTCCAAATCCAACATCCCCACATACCAAACGATCCATAGGATAACTTTTTTCCATATCTGCTTTGACATCTGCTGTTGCCAATGCCTGATCCGGGGTATCCTCAAACACAAAAGAACTTTCCAGTTCCACCTGTAAGACCGAATCAGGAGAAAACCGAAAACCCGGTGCACTTTTTCTTTTGGCATAAAGAGCAATCAGGTCTTTGGCAATATCTTTTACTTTTCCTTTAACTCTCCTTTTTTTGTTTTCCCATTCAGGGGAACCCAATTTGGACATAGCCGGCATGGTTCCTTCCTGTCCGGAATATTTGGAGATTTTATGAAGTGAATGGATGTTGACAAACAGAAGATCGTCGTCTCTGAATATCAGACGAACGGCTTCTTGGGATTTCCCGTGCACATCGACTTTTTCCAATCCCGCAAATCTCCCGACACCATAATCGATATGGACAATAAAGTCTCCGGGATGAAGGGTTTGAAGTTCCTTGAGCGTTAAGGCTTTGGACTTGCTTGCTTTGGATTTGGTTTTATACTTATGGAACCTTTCAAAAATCTGATGATCGGTATAACAGGCTATTTCCATGTTTTTATCCACAAAACCCTCTCTCAAACCTATGTGCAATGATTGCACACTGAGCGTGGGATCAAGTTCGTTGAATATGTTTTGAAGCCGCTGAATCTGTTTGTCACTTTCAGAACAGATGATATTCAACCAGCCCTTCTTTTCATTTTCGACCAGATTTTCAACCAATAGGTCAAAGTTTTTATTGAAAGAGGGTTGTGGTTGGGAATTGAAATCAAAGGTTTTTGCTCCTTTAAAATAAAATTTATGCCCGAATTCTACCTTTCCGAAGCTTTTCAATTTCGATTCAAAAGCTTCAGCCCCATCAAATAGGTTTTCGGGCTTGAGTAGAAGTTTTTCATTCTCGGTCTTACTGACAATCTGATCAAATTGACCTTTGGCTTTCAGGAAATTTTCTTCAATTACATCAATGGAAAATTGATAATCCTTAAACCAAAGCAAGGTGTCTTTAGGCAAAAATTCCAAAAAGGACTGCCTCTGTTCTTGTAATAACTTTGTCTGAATATTGGGTATAATGCTGATTTGGTCAATTTTGTCCAGAGAAAGCTGTGTTTCCGGATCAAATGTCCTGATACTCTCTATTTCCTTACCAAAAAGCTCCAACCTAAAAGGAAGCTCGTTGGCATATGAAAAAATATCCAAAATACCGCCCCGAATAGCAAACTGACCCGCTTCAAAGACAAAATCTGTTTTTTCAAAATCATAGGTACTGAGCAATTCAGCAATAAACTCAAGATCAACTTTCTCTCCAACAGAGGCTTTAAAAGTGTTTTCCTTTAAAGACCTTTTATTGATGACCTTTTCATACAATGCTTCCCCATAGGTAACGATAATCGGATTTTCTCTTTCCTGAACCAAAATTTTATTCAAGACTTCCGCCCTTTGCAGGACGTTTGCATTCTCAATTTCATCGAACTGATAAGGTCGCTTATAACTTGACGGAAAATAAAAAGTGGAATTTTCCCCCAAAAGCTCCTGAATATCATTGTTGAGGTAGGCGGCTTCCTCCTTGTCGTGGGCCACAATCAGGTGGCAACCACCTATACTCCTAAAAAGTGTAGTAAATACAATGATGTCCAAACTCCCCGAGAGACTTTTCAATTGATAATCGCCCTCCTTGTTGTCAAGAATGGATTCTGCCAATGTCTGTATAAAGGGATCGTTTTGGTAAAAGGAAAGAAATGATTTTTTTTCCAAAATTGATGGGATTGGATTATGAAGCTGCAAAGGTAAGAAATTGATTTTTAATCTGCCTCTCTAAGCCTTTTATCAAATTGTAACTCTTTAACCTGAACCTAAGAGACTTTAAAATGTTTAAGATATAGAAGTAGTAAAAACCCAATGGAAAAAACAAAAGAAACCTGGTTTCAGAGAATTGAAAACATGCACCCCTATCAGACTCTGCTTTATCTTGGTATGTTTGGAAGTGGCCTGATTTTTCTTTTTATGACTGTAGCGTTTTTAGCTTCTGACACTTCCCTTATGGAAGGAGTTAGATTCAAAATGCCTAAATCATTTATTTTAAGCACCTTGATTATACTTATCAGTGGCTATACAGTAACCAAAATGATGTTGCATTTTAAAGAAGATGATGTGACCAAGCTTAAAAACAGCTTACTGTTGACATTTTTTCTTGGAATAATCTTTACAGGATTGCAGTTTATGGGCTGGAAAGAACTTGGAGATATGGGAGTTGATTTTCGGGGACTGCCAAGTGGGAGTTTTTTGTATGTATTGAGCGGCATTCATATTTTTCATTTGGTGGGTGCCATGATTTTTGCGATCATTATGGTCTATCAATATTCCAGGGTAGAGAAAGACGAAGTCAAGCACTTGATCCTGCTGACCAATCCATTTGAAAAAATGCGTATCCAATTGTTTACAACATATTGGCATTTTATGGATGTGATCTGGCTGACGCTCTTTTTGATTTTTGTACTTACCTTTTAGAAAATAAACCTAATTTCGGTCTTAGATTGAAAATTAACGAATAAACCAATAACAGATATGGCAGAAAACAAATATGAAATCAATATTGATCCAGACTGGATCAAAAAATACCTGGGCCGAATCGTTTTGGGTTTCTTAGTGTTGGTGGCAGCCGTCACAAGCACCAAAACAGTAGGTCCGGAAGAGGAAGGGGTTGTCATTCAACTCGGCAAATTCAACAGAACTGTGGATCCTGGTCTAAGTTTTATTTTACCCTTTGGCCTGGAGTCTATGTATAAAATTCCAGTGCAAAGGCAATTGAAACAGGAATTTGGATTCCGGACCACTCAGGCTTCACAGCGAAGCGAATATTCAAGCGGAGATTATGGGGATGAAAGTATGATGCTCACCGGTGATCTCAACCTGACCGATGTGGAATGGGTGGTTCAGTATAGAATTGTGGATTCATACCGATACCTATTCAGGGTAAGAAATGCAGAAAAAACCCTCCGGGATATGTCAGAAGCATCCATGAGAAAAATAGTAGGTGACAGAACTGTAAATGAAGTGCTTACAGTCGGCCGTCAGGAAGTTGCCACAAGTGTAGAGGTATTATTACAACAGTTGTGTGATGAATATGAAAACGGAATACGTATCGATCAGGTAGTTTTGCAGGACGTGAATCCTCCGGAACCGGTCAAGCCTTCTTTCAATGCAGTAAATGAAGCCCAACAAGAAAGAGAAACACTGATCAATCAAGCTGAAGCAGAATACAACAGAGTAATCCCAAGGGCAAGAGGCGAAGCACTGGAAACTATTCAGTTGGCAGAGGCTTATGCCCTCAACAGGGTAAACAGAGCGAAAGGTGAATCAGACAGATTCAACTCCCTTTTTGAGGCCTATGTTAAGGCCCCTGAAGTAACCAAGCAGAGAATTTACTTGGAAACAATGGAAAAGATATTGCCGAAAATCGGTAACAAAATCATTGTCGATGAAAAAGGAAACAATGTATTACCCTTATTGAACATTGACAGAGCTAAAGCCATCAACCCATGAGAACGAAAAGAATAATACTGATAAGTTTGGTTGCAATTACCGTTCTGGTATTGACCAACAGCATTTACATATTGGACGAAACGCAACAGGCTATAGTAACCCAATTTGGGAGACCGGTAGGAGACCCAAGGACAGAACCTGGGTTGAATTTCAAAATTCCCTTTTTGAACAAGGTACAGTTCTTTGACAAAAGATACTTGGAATGGGATGGGAACAAAAATCAGGTTCCGACTAAAGACAAGAAATTTATTTTTGTTGATACCTATGCGAGATGGGAAATCACCAATCCATTGCAGTTTTTTATCCGCTTGAGGGATGAGCGTTCGGCCCAATCGAGATTGGATGATATTTTGGATGGAGAAACCCGAAATGCCATTGCCAGCCATGATTTATTGGATATTGTCCGCTCTACGAACAGGGACCCTGAAGTCACAGAAGCGTTTATGGAAGAAATTGAAAAATTAGATGATATCTCAGTTGGAAGGGCTTTAATCGAAAAGATAGTTCTGGAAAAAGCCAATGAGAGAACGGCTGATTTGGGAGTCAGGATTTTAGATTTTAAATTCAAAAGGATGAACTACGTAGATGAGGTCAGGGACCGTGTTTATGACAGGATGATTTCAGAAAGAAACCGGATTGCAGATCAGTTCAGGTCAGAAGGACAGGGTGAAGCCAGGAAAATCGAGGGAGATAAAGAAAGAGACTTGGCTGAAATCCAATCCAATGCCTTT
>CAZLJT010000141.1:0-9507 GCA_964559905.1 uncultured Aquiflexum sp. | reverse complement strand
TCCCAAGAGATCAACCTGTTTTTTGCCCCTGAAATTCTGGATAGGACTGTGTTGGGTTTATAGACCTTATCGTCAATCTTCATTTCCTTGACTATACTTCGGATCAAGGATTTGCTATCATCGGTATCGTATATGGAGAAATTGGATGGATAACCTAACTTTTCTGATTCGACACGGAGAATTTTGGCAAAAGTGGAGTGGAAAGTGCCCATCCAGGTGTTTCTTGCTTCCAGACCGATCAGTTTCTCGATCCGGTTTTTCATTTCTGCCGCCGCCTTATTGGTAAATGTAAGGGAAAGTATATTGAAAGGATCTACCCCCTTGGCATGGATGAGGTGGGCAATTCTGTAAGTCAAAACTCTCGTTTTGCCCGAACCGGCACCTGCGATGATCATCAGGGGTCCATCAGTATGTTCTACAGCTTCTCTTTGTGGGGGGTTAAGTCCTTTTAAATAATCCATGCGTTGAAATTCCTTCAATCTTCAAAGGTAAGGGATTTTAGATAGGGGAGGAAAGGAATTTTCTTAAACAATTAAAAGTTATCAAATACTTTGTGTTCAGGTTATTTGACGACTTCCTCACTTTTCTTTTTTTCTTTTTCCCACTTCCATCTGTTGTGACTCCAAAGATAAAGAGAAGGAAATTCTCTGATGTTCTTTTCTGTAAGGGTTATGTAAGCATCAGTGATACTGTGTTCTTTTGAATTTTCATAGGGGGGTACACTGATCATTTCATAGGTAAAGGTATAATGTCCTCTCTTGGTTTTGCTGACATGGGAATACATGATTGGGTGGTTAAATCGTTTGGCCAGCTTTTCTGCCCCTTCAAAAAAAGCCGTCTCTCTGTTCATAAATGGGGCCCAATACCGGATATCTCCGTGCGAAGGTCTTTGGTCTGCTGCCAGGACAATTAATCTGGGCTGATTTCTTTTTTTCAAAAAGTCTCTTTGGAATTGAGACCTTTCCACCATGTGTCCCCCAAACCTTGTCCTGATTGTCAGCATCAGTTTTTCAAAAAACGGATTTTTCACCTTCATATATACTACATCACAACGGTTGTTTACATTTGCCATCATTTGCTGTAGGTGCATTTCCCAATTAAAAAAATGGCCTGTCAGACCAATGATAACCTGGCCATTTCGGATTGCATCCAAAACGATTTCTTTATTTTCAATTTTAACCCTTTTGTCCAATTCTTCTTTTGAAATAGTGTACATTTTGATGATTTCAGCAAAGGAATCGGTAAGGTTTCTATAAAATTTTTTGGCAATTTCCTTTCGTTCTATGTCAGACTTTTCGGGAAATGCATGCAATAAATTATTAAAAATGACTTTTTGTCTGTATTTCAAAACGTGGTATCCTAATAGATATAGGATGTCTGAAAAAATATATAATATCCAAAAGGGTAAATAAGATATTAATTTGAATAGAAACATGTCTTAAGGTTTGGTCACCGAAATCTGAAATCCCTGATTCCAGACTTCAAAATAAGCCAAAAGCCTTGACTTTATTCAAAAAAATTAGCGATAAATTCACCTATTGATTACTTTTGAAGCTTATGTCTGAAGTCCAGAGAAAAAAATATTCCGACAAGGAAAAGAATACCATTTTTGATCAGGAATTTATGCCCCACATAGATTCCATGTACAATTTTGGATATAGACTTACCTTTGATGAAGATGACGCCAAAGACCTAGTGCAAGACACTTACCTGAAGGCTTACCGCTTTATCAATTCTTTTGAACAAGGTACAAATGCCAAGGCATGGCTTTTCAGGATCCTTAAAAACTCATTTATCAATGATTACAGGAAAAAAAGTAAACAACCTGCAAAAATTGATTATCAGGAAGTTGAAACATACTATAATTCTGAGGATGTAGACTATGGCATCACTACTGATTTGAGGGTAGATGCAGTGAAGGATATGCTCGGTGATGAGATTTCCAATGCCCTGAACAGTTTGGCTGTAGATTTTAGGACAGTTATTATTCTTTGCGATTTGGAAGGGTTTACTTACGAAGAAATGGCCAAGATTCTGGATATTCCTATTGGCACTGTCAGGTCAAGGTTACACAGGGCAAGGAACTTATTGAAGGACAAATTGCGTTCGTACGCTCAGATCATGGGATATAAAACGGATGAAGAAGAATAAATCACTCTTTTTTTAAACAAAAGGAACTATCTCATAGAAAAATAACATTGAAGAGAAAAGTAAGGATTACCAATTAAATTATCATGGACAAAAACTTAGAATCACCCGGAGATAGGAAATTGTCTTGTTCTGATGTTAGCAAATGCTTTGAGCTATTGGAAAGCATTTTGGACGGAGAGGAGATTCCAGGTTCTCAGGAGATACTGAAAGAAAAATTGGCAAAATGTCAACCTTGTTTTCAACACTTTCATTTGGAGAAAGCCATCAAGGAAGTATTGCGGACAAAATGTACCAAGCATTCGGTACCAGGTGACGTCATTGCAAGTATCCGTGAAAAAATACAGGATATTAAATAGGTTTTTATGACGAAGGGAAAAGCGATAATTTTTTCTGCACCCTCAGGTTCAGGCAAAACCACCATAGTCAGACATCTTCTTCAAAAATTCCCAAACCTCGGTTTTTCAATTTCGGCATCAACAAGAGATAAAAGAGGAAGAACTGAACAACATGGCAAGGATTATTATTTTCTTACCCCGGAGGAGTTCAAAGCCAAAATAGATCAAAATGAATTTATAGAGTGGGAGGAGGTCTATGAAGGTAATTTTTACGGGACGTTAAAAGATGAAATACAAAGACTTTGGGACAGTGGTAAACATGTTATTTTTGACGTGGACGTCAAGGGAGGCATTAACCTTAAAAAATATTTTGGTGATAAAGCCCTGGCTATTTATGTCAAAGTCCCTTCATTGGAAGTCTTACATGAAAGATTGAAAGACAGAGGTACTGAATCAGAAGAAAGTCTTTCGAGAAGGTTGTACAAGGCCAAATTTGAATCCACCTTTGAAGATAAATTTGATACGACCATCTTGAATGATGATATCATTAAATCATTTGCGCAGGCAGAAAAACTTGTAGGGGATTTTATCTCCAAATAAAAACCCGTTCGTTTTGAAAATAGGATTGTTTTTCGGATCTTTTAATCCAATTCATATAGGCCATTTGATAATTGCCAATGTGATGCAGGACAGAACAGACTTGGATGAAATTTGGTTTGTTGTCAGCCCGCAAAATCCTTTGAAGAAACAAAGATCTCTGATACATGAGTTTGATCGGCTAAAGATGGTAGAGCTCGCCATTGCCGATCATTTTTATTTTAGGGCGTCAGATGTGGAATTCCATATGCCACGTCCAAGTTACACTATTGATACCCTTACCTATTTATCAGACAAATATCCCCAACATGATTTTAAACTGATAATTGGCGGAGACAATCTGACCCATTTCCACAAGTGGAAAAACCATGAGACCCTCCTAGAGGAATACGGACTGTATGTCTATCCGAGACCGGGTGAGCAAAATAAAATTGACCATCCCAATTTACGGTTTGTAGAAGCACCTTTGATGGATATTTCAGCGACTTTTATCCGTCAGACTATCAAAAGTGGTCATTCAGTCAAATATCTCTTACCTCAAGCAGTGGAGGATTATATAAGAGATAAGAAGCTTTTTGTTTGAAGTTAAAGATTTTTTAAGCCAACCTGAAAGTAATAAAGATCAGAACATGTCAATTTGGAATTCAAGATGATTTGTTTTTTGTTTTTGTTTTTTAAAAATAATGATTTATTTTTTTTTAATTTATTGATCTTAAGTAACTTTAATACCTAATCGTAGATAAACATGAAATATTTTAAGATTTTTTTTCTATTGATATTTTTGTTGAGTTGTAGTGAAGATGATTCAACAGGGAAGATTAGGATTGTTGGTCAGATCTTTGATGAAGTAGCATTTTTGGATATTGAAAAAGTAAATGGTGATAGTCTTGGGTTTGTTTTTGAATTACAATCACCTAGTGAGTTTAAGTTTCTTTCAGTAACAGACCGCAGCCTTATCTGTGATACACTACCTGCAATTAACTGTTTGGGTTGGCATAGTATCTATTTGCAAAATTATCTTTCCCGAGATAATTTGACCCCATCAAGAACTTCAGGGAGGAGATTATGGTATAAAATTTCCGGAGATGTATTGTCAATAGACCCGAATCACCATTTGGTTGGAAATCCCTTTGAATTGACAAGTTTGGAGAGGATTTTGAGTTGTCCTGTTAATTATCAGGTATTATCAGGTTCAGTGCCAATGGCTGAAACAGAATGGAGGTTTTTGGGTTTTGTGGATGATAGTGATAGGATATATTCCCATCCTGCCTGTGAGTCAAATCATGTGGTTTTAAAGTTTATTTCAGAATCTTTAGATAATTATCCTTTTAATTTGCCTGATGGAAAAATGGTTTATATAAGTACAGGTAATTATTTGAGTTACATGATGGCTGGGCAGATTTTAAGCTATGCGGTTTTGGATGAAAGTAACCAAATCATGGTGAAATACTTGTCATCACCCTATCATATCCCTGGATTTAGAAATTATGTTCAACATGATGGGCCCAGGACCCAAGAAACCAAAAATAAATCCGATAGTCTCCTTAGAATTTTCCGAAGTTCAGATACGCTGGACTTCGTCCTGGAAAACAATATCCTGAAACTAAACAACTCTAATACAAAATTGAAAGCAATGTTTGTGGCAAATTAATCCCGGACTTTTTTAGATATGTCTTTCCTTTCCTTGCGCTATCTCATATAAAAGCTCTCTCGATCTATGCAACTGTGCCTTAACGGTGCCCAACGGTTTATCCAATTCTTGGGCGATTTCTTCATAAGACAATTCGTCAAAATATCGAAGCTGTACCAACTTCCGGTATTTGGCGGGCAGTTTATCCACAAAAATCCTGACCATTTCTATCCTTTGTGATCTGATATATTCATCCTGAGGGTTATTGTCATCGTCCTCCACATCTATGGTGACAGCATTTCCGCCATCGTCACTCATGGTGGTGTTAAGACTCATGGTCTTTAACTTTTTCTTTCGGATAAAATCTATGGTATTGTTAGTAGCTATTCTGAAAAGCCAGGTACTGAATGTATAATCCTTTTTGAATTTGTGGAGATTTTTGAATGCTTTGGCAAAAGCCTCCATGGTCAGATCTTCCGCATCATCTGCGTCCCTGATCATTTTGAGAATCATAAAATAAACCGCTTTTTTATAACGCTTCATTAACAAAGCATAGGCCTGTTGATCTTTATCAATGACTGCTTTGTCAATGAGATCAAAATCCTCTAATGCCTTGTTTGAAAATCCTCTTTCGTTTATTTCCATCTAACTTTTTTTGATTTATAACCAAATGCACCTAAAACCCAAAAGTATCCTATATAAACCACATCGAAAAACGCTGACCAGAATACTTGAACCTTTCCTTCCAGTTTTTTCCTTGCCGATCGGAATACTGTTGTAATCAATATTGATCTTACAACAATAATACCCAATACTAAGAGTAAATGTTCCCAATGTTTATTTATTCCTAAAAAAATCAACAAACTGATACCCGAAATCCAAAAGATTAAATGTGAAAAGGCATACCAGCCCACTTTTAATTTGTTTTTTCCTTTATAATATTTTCCTGCATGGAAGTGTCTTTTCTTTTGTGAAAAGTAAGTCTTCCAGGTAGTTTTTGGTTCAGATAGCGTAATACTTTCAGGATTGACCACGACTGCTGTGTTTTTTCCATTGGCATAGAGATTTACAAACAGATCATCATCGCCACATTCTATTTGCCACAATCCCTTAAATGCTTTTTTATCCATAAAGAAACTTCTTCGGTAGCACAGATTTCTTCCAACCCCCATAAAAGGAGCATTCCAAAGTGCAAAGGAAATATATTGTATGCCAGTCCACAGGGTTTCGAATTGGATCCATTTATTGAGAAAACTCCCCTTTGAATCATATTGCGAAAATCCAAGAGAAAATATTTTCCCACCGGATCTTACTGGCTCGGTCATCAAGGAAATCCATTTTTTTGAAACCGGCCAACAATCAGCATCGGTCAACAGAAGCACATCGTTTTTAGCTACCTTGATTCCTAAAGTCATGGCATATTTTTTTGAGGTAACGTGACTGGGTGTATAATCCACTGTCACGGTCCTTAATTTGGGATACACCTCCATGAGTTTTTCCAATATCCTTTTGGTGCCGTCATAGGAACGGTCATTGATTACCATCACCTCAAAATTGGGGTAATCCTGCTCAAAAAGTATGGGAATAAGTTTCTTTAAATTGGTTCGCTCATTGTGCGCGGCGATAAGAACTGTTACCCCTTCTTTTTCCGAGGAATCGGGTCCAGGATTTGGTGGGTGAAAAAATGACAGTCTTCCGAATAAAATCAGGATATAAAATAGCTGGATTGCCAGTCCCACGAAAAAAACGATCCACAAAATTTCTATTATCATCCGATTATTATTGATGGGCAAATATAAAATCAATTTGAGCATTCATTTAAGAATAAGCTTATATTTTTGTGATTGGAAATAATGAAAAAAAATCCCGATCTGATTAAAATGGAAATCAGAGAAGAATCAAATTCGGATGAAGTTTAAACTTGAAGTAACTGACCCAAAAAGTAAGGCAAGGGCAGGCATGCTTACCACTGCCCACGGAGAAATAGAAACCCCGATTTTTATGCCGGTAGGCACGGCAGGTTCCGTCAAGGCCGTCCATCAGCGGGAATTGTCTGATGATATCCATGCCCAGATCATTTTGGGGAATACCTACCACCTTTACCTTAGGCCAGGTTTGGATGTTCTGGAAAAGGCAGGTGGATTACATAAATTCAACGGTTGGGACAAACCGATTTTGACGGACTCCGGTGGATATCAGGTTTTTTCTCTGGCAAACAACCGAAAGCTCACCGAAGAAGGAGCGATTTTCAAATCCCATATTGACGGATCCAAACATGTGTTCAGTCCGGAAAGAGTAATGGATATTCAGAGGATAATCGGTGCGGATATTATCATGGCTTTCGACGAATGTCCGCCCTACCCCTGCGAATATGAGTATGCACGAAAATCCATGGAGCTGACCCATCGTTGGCTACAAAGATGTATAAATAGATTTGACAGTACAGAAGGCAAATATGGTTATAAGCAGACCCTATTCCCCATTGTGCAGGGCAGCGTTTTCAAAGATCTTAGAAAACAATCGGCGGAGTTTGTCGCCTCTTGTGAAAGAGACGGAAATGCCATAGGCGGGCTTTCCGTTGGTGAACCTGCCGAAATGATGTATGAAATGACAGAAATGGTAACGGATATCCTGCCCAAAGACAAACCCAGATACCTGATGGGTGTGGGAACTCCAGCCAATATCCTTGAGGCAATAGCTTTAGGGGTAGATATGTTTGATTGTGTGATGCCGACAAGAAATGCGAGGAACGGCATGCTTTTCACCTCAGAAGGGATAGTCAATATCAGAAATGAAAAATGGAAAGAGGATTTCAGTCCGATAGACCCTTATATCAATTCTTACGTAAGTATTTTTTATTCCAAAGCCTATTTAAGACACTTGGTCATCAGCAAAGAAATATTAGCAGCACAGATAGCTAGTATCCATAATCTGAGTTTTTATCTCTGGCTGGTAGGTCAGGCCAGGGAACAAATAAAAATCGGTAAATACGCTGATTGGAAAAACCTGATGGTAGAAAAAGTAAGCAGGAGATTGTAAATATGAAATCGAGCATGACGAAAGCGTCAAATTTTAAAATGATTATCTGCCATGCGAGATTCCATGTGGCTATGGAAATAAAATTATAATCACATGAAAATTCTAGACAAACTCATCATCAAAGATTTTCTCAAGACCTACTTTTTTGTGGTCCTGATGCTGATTATGATTGTCTTGGTATTGGATTTCACTGAAAAAAATGACGCGTTTATCAGAAATAATGTGCCTGCCAAGCATATACTTGTCTATTTGGGCAATTATGGGCTTTATCTCAACAACCTGTTGACGCCGATCACCGTGTTTATTTCCGTGATTTTCATTACCTCTAAAATGGCAGGTAGAACTGAAATCATAGCAATTTTGAGTAGCGGAACAAGTTTTGTGAGGATGTTATGGCCCTTCTTCATCGCTGCATCGATGATAGGCGTGGCCAGTTTTTTACTTAACGGATGGGTTCTGCCTGGCGCTACAGCTGGAGTGACTGAATTTAAATCCCGTTGGTTGGAGGAGGATAAGTTTTATACACAGCAGAACATCCATATTAAAGTTGCTCCGGATCTATATGCTTATATTTCAAGGTATTATACCTCGGGAAATACCGGGTATAATTTCACTTTGGAACAGATCAGAGATGGGGAATTATTGGCCAAGCTTTCTGCAGACCGCATAGTTTGGGATACAGCCATCAATTCATGGTCAGCAAAAAACTGGCGGATGAGAGTACTTCGGGATGATGGCGAAGAATACACTGTAGGAGAAACTTTGGATACTTTATTATCCATCACGCCTAATGATTTTGATCTTCCCAGCAATCACCACGAAACATTAAAGTTACCCGAGCTTAGTAGACTGATCCATGTATTGGAGGACAGGGGAGCGGATAATGTCAATTACTATAAGATTGAAAAATATGTCAGGTTCATGTCACCATTTGCAGCGATAATTCTGACATTTATTGGGGTGATTGTATCATCCCGAAAAACAAGAGGTGGATCAGGGTTTCAGATTGCTTTGGGATTTTTACTGGCATTTATTTATATCATCATGTTTCTTTTGTCCAGGACCTTTGCAGAGGCGGGCACTACTTATCCCATTTTGTCGATTTGGTTGCCAAATATTGTTTTTGCACTTACAGGATTGCTGCTGTACAAAACTGTCCCACGCTAAATGGAAGATCAGCCCATAATCAAAGATTATCTAATGCTCCATTTTACAGTTTTAATTTGGGGGTTTACCTCAATTTTGGGGCTGTTGATCAGTATTGGATCTTTGGAGTTGGTTTTTTTCAGGACCATGATAGCCACATTGATTCTGGGACTGCTCTTTATTTACAAAAAGACTCCCATTCGTATTCCTCAAAAAGAGCTGATAAAAATTGTAGTAACCGGCTTTATTATTTCCCTGCACTGGATTCTCTTTTTTTGGGCTGCCAGGATTTCTACGGCATCTGTATGTCTTGCAGGGATGGCGACTACCTCTTTATGGACGGCTTTGTTAGAGCCTATCGCCAATAAGAATAAGGTCAAGCCTTTTGAATTTTTTTTGGGTCTGATGGTTTTAGGAGGATTGTATGTGATTTTCAGGTTTGAATTGGACTATTGGTTGGGTTTGGTGATGGCAATTGGTTCTGCATTCTTAAGTGCCGTCTTTACGGTTATCAATGGCAGGTTGACCAAAAGACACAGTCCCTATATTCTGACTTTTTATGAGATGTTCGGGGCATTTGTTTTTGTGGCTTTGCTGTTACCGTTTTAT
>CAZLJT010000140.1:0-9626 GCA_964559905.1 uncultured Aquiflexum sp. | reverse complement strand
CTTGCAGGTATGAGTACGCTGAACCTACCACATAAAAATCAGAAAAAGCTTTTTTGATTTTTCCTGTCACATCTATTTGCCTTGCTACACCATGAAGCGGATCTTCTGGGGGAAGGTAGCCATCTGATGGTGGAAAAAGGGCGGGCCTTTGAATATGAGGATTATAATAAGGACTGCCTGCTGTGGTACAGACCAACTCTATGTCAAGTTTTTGAATGATTTTCAGAAAATCGTAGGGTTCCAAAAGGTTGATATTTGTCCCTGAAAGATCGGAACCAAAGGCAAAAGGATAAGGGGCTGTCAAGGCAGGAACTCCTGTTCCATCCTCGCTTTTTTGAAAGGGCATCCAGTCAAATACGCTAACCCTTACTCCAATTTCCAGGCCAGGCGCTTTGGCCCTTATTCCATTCACAACCTCTTTGAGAAATCTACTCCTGTTTTCAATGCTCGTACCATAATCACCCTCTCTCTGAACAGCACTCAAAAATTCATGCCCCAAATAGCCATGGCAATGTTTGATATCTACAAAGTGAAAACCCGCTTTTTGGGCCAAAACAGCTGCTTTCACATAATCATCCACCAAGGTCCTAATCTCATCATCTGTCATTACAGGATAGTCCTCGGGCAAACCAAATTTCTGATTCAAGTAAGGATGGGCATAAAGAATCCTTGGTTCCATCTTATCCTGATGATTGGGCTTGGAAAACCTGCCCGAATGTGTCAGCTGCAAGCCCACCAAAAAATCATCAGTTCTGCCAAAAGCTTCCCCGTGTTCTTTCATCAGCAATTTGAAAATACCCTCAAAGTCTTTCAGGTTTTCTTCATTGAGCAATAACTGGTTTGGATTGGCCCTTCCGTCATGACGCACAGCTACTGCCTCACAGCCCCACAGCAATTTAGCGCCACTTCGGGCAAAATTCCGCCAGCGTCTTAGAGTATGCTCTGTAGGTTTACCATCGGTAGTTCCATCCCAACCTTCCATAGGCAGGATACAAAATGAATTACCGATCAATCTCCCCGAACGAAGCCTATGCCCTTTGGAAAGTGGGGTCTGTTTTCCGGATAAGGTTTGATTTGGCAAAGGGAGATTTATTCCTTCTTGGTTGAGATATTCTCTAAACTGCTCCAAAGTTTTCAATTGGGCAACTCTCTTGTACTTGGGTTTGTTTTTACCTTCACTCATCACGGTAGGCAGTTAAAGTAACTGTAATATTTTTCTTCCTGAATATTTCTCTGAATCAACAAGGCCAATTCTCTTGCATGATAATCTCCCCACATGGAAGATTCCCCATAAGGGACTCTCCCTTTCTCAGGGACATAATCCCAGCCGTTTGGCCTGTGGTAAATAGAATGCAGTATTAGGCCTTGATGGTTTGGATCAAGTGAGAGGTAGGGTGCCTGAAACAATCCATTTGCGATTTGATAGCCTGAACTGAGGTAATTCTTTGACTTCTCTTGATCTCTTGATTGTAACCAATTCCCAATCCTAAGTAAACCTTGTGCAGCAATGCATGCTGCTGAACTGTCTACAGGTTCAAATTCGTTAAATGGGTCAGATGGCCTGTTCAGGTAATTTCCCATTTGAAACAATTGAGGTGCCCCGGTATCCCAATAAGGAATACCATCTGTCGGGGTATGTTTCAGGTAAAAATCTGCAGTTGCCAAAGCCGCTTTCTCAAGGGTTTGAGTCAATTTTTCTTTTGAAATAACTGCGTCATAATCTTCCTCTGGAAGCTTATCCAATATTTCCAAAGTCTCCCCCAAACCACAAATTGCCCAGGCCAAACCTCTAGTCCAAGTACTGAAGCCAGTATATCCCTGTTGGGAATTGGGGCAACGGTAATTACCATCATTGGTGTTGAAAATGATTTCGTGGGCTGTTCTGCCTGGAATATCATATTCATCCCTGCCTTCTCCGTAATAAATGGAATACTTTACAGTGGCAAGCAAATGTTGGATGGCTCTTTGCAAGAGGTTGATTTTTTTGTCATTCTCCCCTTTAAGCACATGCCCCAGCATATGGGAAAGTATTACTGCTCTACAAGTTCTAATTGTATCTACAAAAAGTGAATGTGGGCCGTTGAAGGAGTACATGTAGCCTCCCCCAGGAATCGCCGTCCATCTTAAAGCCTGTACTGCGCCACTGACTTTAATGGCAAGTTTGTAATACTCCTTTTCCCAAATAGAGGCGTCCAATTTACCTTCCTCAATCATTCGCAATAAGCATCCATAGGTACTGACATTGTTAAACCCATGATCATGAACACCGGTATGCGTAAGGTGGGGTGTCATTTTACGCAAAGTGTTTTCCCTGCCCAACTTAAGGAAGTTATCATCCCCGGTGGCATCAAATTGGAGCAAAGCAGAACCAAACTGAAATCCCTGAGTCCACTCGGTCCAGCCTCGGGTAACATACTTTCCTTTTTCGGTAAAAACGGGAGCCCCCTTGGCAGTATCAAATGACTTTTCAATCATCAGAATTTTTTGTCCAGAGAGTTCCCAAAACCGATTCAGATTGATGTCGTTGAGGGATTGTTCTATACTAAGGTCAAGTTTCATTTGTTTTGGTTTACTTTGAGTTGATGCCTGACCATGATCAAGGCGGTCGGCATAAACAGCACACAATAGAGAAAGAAATCAAGATTCCATCCCCAATACTGGTCCGGTACCAATTCAATAATTGAAAATATAAAATAAAGCAGTGCCATAAAAGAAAGCCAAAGAAGTTCTTTAGGTGGTTTTGCAAAAATCACTGCCCCCAAAATTGCCGGTGCTACCATGGAAGTACCCGTAAAACTCACCCTTGCCAATAAAACAAGCTCATCGCTCATGTAAGTGGAAAATATGAGGACGATCATTGAAAACACAAAAACAGAACTTTTGGTAATCCGCATGATGCGTTTATCCGAACCTGTCAAGAGGGACCTGAGTTCGGTACCCAAAGCAAAAATCTGGGCATTGGTAGTAGAAAGGCAAGCTGCAAACAGCCCCACTACTGCCAAAGCAGCTACGGGAACAACCTGATCGAACAACAGCGCTTGGGAAAGAAATTCAGCATTACTGGCATCAGGATACTTCACTGCACCATATAAGCCGATCGAGGCTGTTGGAAGTATTACCAAAATGGCGAATATTCCTACCGCATAAGCCATTTTATGTACAGATTTCAGGTCTTTCATCACTACCAGTCTTGTAGTAAACTGAGGCTGGGAAACAGGAATCAAAACAATGGCAATCGTGGATGCGATCAAGAACTGGGAGCTAAACAAACCCTTGGGGCCTGGCAAAGAGGTCAAAGAGGGATTCCGCTCTGCCACTGTGGCCATGGCATTCTGCAGCCCACCGCTCATCTCAAGACAGGCCGCACCGATGATCCAGATCACGGTCAGAAGAATGACCCCTTGGATGGCATCACTGTACATGATGGCCTTTAACCCACCAATGGCCGCATAGGCCAACATGATCCCAACCATAATGGCCGACCAAGACCAATCCGGTAGAAAGTTGGGAAACGCTGCATTCAAAAAGATAGAAATCCCACGGATCTGAATGGCCACATAAGGTATCAAAAAGATAAAGGCACTGGCAAATATCAAATATCCTGCGAAGTTGCTGCCATAGCAGGTCTTCATCAATCCAGCAACACCTTTGTATCCCCTGAGGCTAGCTCTTTTTCTCAATTTGTATCCAAACCAGATCAGGAAAAACACCATCAGTGCATCTGAAAAAGCCAGAAATACCCATGCCCCGACCCCATGTACCCTGAAGAAATCAGGCATGCCCATGAAGGTGAAAGCACTGAACAAGGCAGCTGAAAAGGTCAGGAAACCTAGAATTGCTCCAATATTGGATCCAGCAAAGATAAATTCATCAGAGGTTCTGTCTTTTCGGTATGACTTGAAGGAAGCATACACCAAGGAAGCCAGAAAAATAGCGAAGAAGAATACCAGCCAACCAGTCATTGTCCCTTGGAATCATGAAATGGGAAAAATATTGAACCCAAATAGGTAGCCAATACCAACAATACGGTGACCAAAAACCCTGTCCAAAAAACATAGGGTATGTTCCAAAGTTCAGGGCTGTATCTGTTTTCACGAAAAAGAAAAAGAAAGGAACCCACTGTAATGACCAATACAGCAAGCACTATAAGATTCCAGATTTTGGGCTTCATAGGTTGGGGTTTATTGTTTGATTCAAGAGGTAAAATACTAAAGCGCTTTCAGATTCCTTTGATTTGAAAGGATATTTTTAATTTATCTATGGGAATCTGTGATGTCTATGATAAATAAAATAGCCCCCATCATAGAAATAGGTTCTCACAGATTAATCAGGTTTACACAGATATCTTTCTTTTCTTTCTGTGGATATCTGTGCTATCTGTGAGAAAAAAAACAGCCCAAACTTACTTCTTTGCACTTTCAACAAAAAAAGGTCATTTTTAACCTTTATATTTTCAACTTTCATGTAAACTACTTCTAAACCAAAGCCCTCAATTCATGAAGAAAACCTCTTTCTTAATTTACCTATACATACTTTTTGTATTCGCATGTACACCGGATTCTTCCCAATCAGTCTCAGACGAAGACTGGCAATTACTCTTCAACGGTAAAGATCTTGATAATTGGGTAGTGAAAATCCACCACCATGAATCAGGTGATAATTACGCCAATACCTTCCGGGTAGTCGATGATAGGATTCAGGTAAATTATGACGGCTATGAGATATTTGACAACAGGTATGGACACCTGTTTTTTAAAGAACCTTTTTCATCGTACCATTTGAAGTTCGAATACCGTTTTACAGACCAATGGATGGAAGATGCTCCAAGCTACACGTATCGCAACAGTGGTGTCATGTTCCACGCTCAAGATCCAAGCACCATTTTGAAAGAGCAAGATTGGCCGATATCTGTGGAGTATCAACTGCTGGCCCGAGAGGAGGAAGGAAAGTCCCGTCCGACCGGAAATATGTGCTCCCCGGGAACGGAAATATTCTATGAAGGCACTTTATACCCCGGGCATTGCCTGAATTCATCCTCTTCGACATTTGAATGGGATGAATGGGTCAAAGCAGATTTGATCGTCTACAGGGACTCACTGATCATTCATATGGTCAATGGTGATACGGTGCTGCGCTATTCCAAACCACATATTGGAGGTGAGGTGGCTAATGGATTTGATCCAGATATCAAAATTGACGGAAAAGCCCTGACATCAGGGTATATCGGATTACAGGCAGAAGGTCAAGGAATAGAGTTTAAGGAAATCAAGTTACGGAAGCTGGATTAACATCAGTTGGACTGGTTTGCTTTTCTTCAGGCTTCTTTGCCAAGGTCAAAATAGCCACCGTTGCCAAGATGAAAACTGTCCCCAACCAATCCATTGCTGTAAATGTCACTCCGAGCCAAGCTACAGCTACCAAAGCAGCGGCCAAAGGTTCCACTGAACAAAGCAGACTTGCCGTCTGTGCCCCAATCAAAGTCAGGGAATAAAGAAAAATGGAGAATGAAATCACCGTACCAAATACTATGATGTAAGTGAATGCCCCAACTGTTCCCATGTTCCAAATTCCCGAAACCATCCATGGTTTGGTATACAATGAAAACAAAATTCCTCCAATCACCATCGCCCAACCAGTGACAGTGGGTGCTGAATATTTCCGGAGCAACTGAACCGGTTGAATGGTATAAACAGCAAGTGCTACTGCTGACAAAATCCCCCAAAACAATGCCTTTTCAGAAATTACTAATACTTGAAAACTGCCGTGGGTAACCAAAAGGAAAGTGCCGGCCAAGGCTAAAAACAATGCGGCATATTCCAACATCAATGGCCATCTTCTATTTTTCACTGCATAAAAACCCACTACAAAAACAGGTCCTATATATTGTAATACAGTAGCGGTGGCTGCATTGGAAAGATTGATGCTGTAGAAATAGGTGTATTGAACTGTTACCATTCCAAAAACACTGAAAATCAGAAGTTGGATAATGTCTTTGGGATTTTTCCAGATCTGATAAGCGTCACTGTTTTTCCTGAATATGGCGAAGAGTATCAAAATACAGCCGGCCAAAAGCATCCTCCATGAAACTAACCAAGCAGGATCCATGTCCCTTTGTTCAAATAGAAATTGGGCACATGTCCCCGATACACCCCAAAAGATGGCAGCCGAAAGAGCCATAATAAAGCCTGAAACACTTCTCGATGCGGTAAGTCGTGGCATAGGTTTGAGAACTGATTACCAATGAAAAAGCGAATGTAGCAATTGGAGCGGGAATTTGATAAAAAGTAAAATAAATACCACTATGTAAATTTAGCTTTCCCCAAAAAACGTTTTGGAAAATATATCTGAGCAATTTTTAGACAAAATTCCCTGATTGATTATTCAATGACAGGACCAACATTTGGGTTTGAATTTTTGTTAACAATTCTAGATGATAAAAATGGCATAAAACAGCTACATTGGACGCATGGATTTATTTGATTCGAGATTGGGGAAAAACAAAAACTGGCTTCCAAAAGAAGGAATTGTCAATTATTATGGAAAAGTTTTCAACCAAAAGGATTCCGATTTTTACTTTGAGACTCTTTTGAACACCATTGAGTGGAAAAATGATGTAGCTTATATTTTTGGAAAGAAATACGTCACCAAACGCAAAGTCGCTTGGTATGGAGATCGGGATTTTGAATATACTTATTCCAATGCAACCAAAAAGGCATTGCCTTGGACCAAGGAACTATTTGACTTGAAAAAAACGATCGAAAAAGAATCCGGAGAAACCTTTAACTCCTGCCTTCTCAACCTTTACCATACAGGAGATGAAGGTATGGCTTGGCACAGCGACGGAGAAAAAGACCTCAAAAAGAATGGGGCTATCGCATCGGTGAGTTTTGGAGCAGATCGAAAATTTGCATTCAAACACCGGGAAACAAAGGAAAAAGTAGAGCTGTTTTTGGAACATGGAAGTCTTTTGGTTATGGCGGGTACTACCCAAACCCATTGGCTTCACCGTCTACCTCCCACCAAGTTGGTCAAAAGACCGCGGGTGAATCTGACTTTTAGAACGATAGTAGCTTAGGGCAAAATCTCTAATTGCAAATTTTGGTTTAAAAATGAAAATGCATCTAAAAAATGGTTTTTTTAATACTGTTGATTGATTTCATGCAAATGTTCAAATCCTTCAGTAAATTTTTTGCTGTGTACTTCTTGATTTGAAAACATTCATTTTCTAAAAAAGTTACTTCAATAACCCAAAACATTATGAAGCTCATCACTTTAATCAAATCAGTTCTTGTTTTTGCAATCATTTTTATTTTCTCTAAATGTTCTGAACCAGAAGAACCTGCTATCGTTGATTGTTCTATTTCAAATCTTTTAGTGGAATTTACCTCATCCAACCCAACATCCTGTTCAACCAAAGATGGAAGCATTATTCCTGTAGTGACAGAGGGAAAAGGCCCATTTCAATATAATCTTGATGATCAGCCTTTTCAGTCTGTTTCCATATTTGAGAATTTAGGAGCAGGAATTTATCAGTTGAATGTCAAAGACCAAAACGGATGTGAAAGGTCTGTAAGCGTGCAATTAAAATCACCTGATTCTACTATATCTGCCAATTTGGAGACTACAGATAGTGGCTGCAATTTAGAAAACGGAACAATCATCATCGGGGCTGCAGGCGGAATTGAGCCATATACTTATAGATTAAACGATGGGCCCGCTACTTCTACCAATGCATTTTTTGGTCTTGATTCAGGAAACTATAAGATAGAAATCGCTGATGCAAGCGGCTGTTCTACTACACAAACTATCAGGGTTTCAAACGGTGTTAAGTTTGGAGCTACCATCAAACCAATCATTGAGACCAATTGCGCAATTACAGGTTGTCATTTGGATCAGGGAAACATCACCTTTGCTGCTTTTTCAAATATTCAGGTGAGGACTGCCGACATCATAGCAAGAATCCAAAGTGGCAATATGCCCAAAAACCGTCCCAGACTGAATCAAGCAGATATAGATGCCATTATCTGTTGGGTTAATGACGGGGCCTTGGAGAATTAAGGAGGATTATTTTCATTTCCCCTTCAATTCTACCCTTTTAATTTTCCATCTTTATCATTTTTGATTACTTCACACTTTCACTTTCATCTCCACAATTGATTGAAAATAGAAACCAGATTTAGGTTGATTTTGAGCCCAAAATTATAATTCCTGCTTTTTTAAACTTGATAAATGATTAATTTTAGGGTTATACCTAAAATCCTGACAGTACAGGATACTGCCAAGAGTTTCAGATGATATCTTGAATTCTTATTAGCCCAGAATTTATGAATGATTCCAATCAGTCTGAAAATCATTTTTGGAAAGATAAAATATCCAATTCCATTCAACTTGGCGGAATAGAAACTTCCATTTTGGACAATGGTCCAGGAAAAGGTGTCAGGATTGCTTGGATCAATACAGGGTCAGGTTTTAGATATAAGGTTGTTTTGGACAGAGGCATGGACATAGCAGATGCTTTTTTCAATGCAAGCAGTTTGGCTTGGATCAGCCATTCAGGGGTAGTAGCACCACAACCCTTTTCAAATAAAGGAATTGATTGGCTAAGGACTTTTGCCGGGGGACTATTGACCACCTGTGGTTTATCCCATATCGGAGGTCCTGAAACTGACGAGTCCGGTTCAAGAGGACTTCACGGAAATTATAGTAATATTCCTGCCGAGGTTGTTTCCATTCAACAACCTGATCCAATAAATGGCAAAATGGAAATGAGTATCACCGGCATTGTCAGGGAGACTACGACCTTTGGGCCAAGCCTTGAATTGAAAAGGACAATCTCAGGAACACTCGGGCATGCCAATTTGAAAATCCATGATGAGGTCACCAATATGGGCAATACTGATGCGCCACATATGTTGCTGTATCATATCAACTGTGGGTATCCCCTGATTGACGAAGGCACAGATATTATTTGGCAAGGCAGTTGGCATTCGATGGACAATAACCCCGAAAACAGGATTTTCAATACCAACAATAATTTCAAAAAGTGTCCGGCCCCTATGGATGAGCATGCCGGATTTGGGGAAGATGTTGCGTTCATTTCCGCTCAATCAGTTCAGGGCGGAAATTGTACTTGTGGATTTCTCAATCAAAATTTAGGAATAGGCTTATCCATCAAGTTCAATACCAAACAGCTCCCGTGGCTGATAAACTGGCAACATTGGGGAAAAGGAGAGTATGTAACAGCACTTGAACCTGCCACCAACCCTCCAATTGGACAGGCCAAAGTCCGAAAAGAAGGCACTTTGATTCAATTGGCACCAGGTGAAAGAAGAATTTATGATCTTGAAATCCGTGTCATAAACCACCCGAATGAATTAAAAAATCTATTGAAAATAAATAACCATTAACAATAAATCCAATAACAAACAAGCACATGAGTTTGGCAAAAAAAGCATTAGAACAAGGTGAAGGAATTCTCAGATTGGCACCTACTTGGGTACCTAGGTCTTTTTGTGTACCTGGACGTAGAATCAAAGTGCATCCCGATGACTATTACGTCCTTGGAGGAGTCAGAGGCGGAATTGATGAAAGGTGGCTTTCTTCCACTACCCCTGCCCAAAATGGCC
>CAZLJT010000139.1:0-9696 GCA_964559905.1 uncultured Aquiflexum sp. | reverse complement strand
CGCGACCTGCAGCTTGGAAGGCTGCCGCTCTACCAACTGAGCTACTCCCGCTTTTTAAATGCAGTGCAAAACTACAATAATATTTTGCATTTTACATTTGTGGGGGAAACAGGATTCGAACCTGTGAAGACATAAGTCAACGGATTTACAGTCCGTCCCAGTTGGCCGCTTTGGTATTCCCCCTACTGTTATTTGCTAAGAATCAGCTTATTTAGAGCTTTTATTCTTCTTAACGGATGGCAAAATTATACCCTTTTCCTAAACATTCAAAATAATGTCAGAAAATTTCAAAGTATTTTTTCCGGGTTCAATTTAACCGTATAAAAATCAAGGTTTTAATTTTCTTCCAAATAGGTGGAAAGGAAAAATTCTTCATATCTCTTTGCTAATTCATCCTGTTCTTCAGCATAAATCTTTTTTGCTCTATCTAATACCCCCGTTTCATCAATAAAACCAAAAAGGCCCATAAATGCTGCAATTCTTACATAATTCGCTTGATGAGCAGAAGCAAGATGTGAAAGATTATCTATAGCTTTTGTTGCACCTTCTCCAGAATTCTTAGCAAAATAATCTCCATAATAACCAAGGAAATAATATAAGGACTGTCCTGTTAACATTTCAAGTTTATCATGAAACCATTCCCCTTTACCAACTATGTTCTCCGAAATAAAATATTCTGCAAGGGCTACTATCAATCTGATGTTTTTCTCATTTTCAAACCTCAAAGCAATTTCTTCTCTATTGGTATTCTCTTCATTTCCTAAATAAGCACTCAAAGCCGCTCCTCCCACATAGTACGAAGGATGATTCATCCATCGTAAAAAAGCAGGTGAATACTTTTCAGCATCAATGATTGAAAGTAATTCTATTGCTCCTAATCTTACTGAATTTTTTGGATCATTTTCTGCCATCTCAAACAAATCCATTTCTAGCCCTGACTCTGCCATTAACCACTCCTGGTTTTTTGAAAAATTCATAATGGCCAACTCTCTGATTGCCCAAAACTCATCTTTTAATGCCAATGACAGGACAGATGAAATTTCAGGTGAATCCGTAAATAGTGTCCCTAGACTATCCAAGGCTTCAAACCTTGCCACACCAAATTCAGAGTTTTTAAATTGACTGATGAAATGGTCTTTACTTCTATATGATTTTTTTTCGGCCAATAATTCCAAGGCTTCGTCAAAAAACAATTCCTTGACCGGCACGCCGTTTTCTAGCGCAAACTGCTGCCATGCTTTATCCAAAACAAATTCTTTTTCAAAACGCTTGTTATCATGATACCAACTTACCTTAAAAGGAATTTTGTACAATGGAGTAGTTGAAAAATCCTGCCTCTGTGCAACTGTCAAAAGCAGATTTCCAGGTTGACTATAATCCACTTCATATTCCAAAATCGGATGGCCTGAATTGAGAAACCATGGATTGAAAAACCAGTTGAGGTCCTGACCCGTAACTTTTTCAAATGCCAACCTAAGGTCATGCACTTCTACAGAACTGAACGAATGTTGGTTGAGATATAGGTTCAGTGATTTGAAAAATGCCTCATCCCCCAAATGTCTTCTCAGCATATGGAGAATCCGGCCGCCTTTGGCATATGAGTGGCTATCAAACATGTCTTCATTATCCTCATAAAAGAACCTGATAAGGTCTTCCTGTTTTTCCTTTGATTCTTCAAAATATTGCTCCATTTCGGAAATATGATGCATATCAGCATCATCTTTACCTTCCTTGTATTCGTACCATAAATATTCCGAATAGTTGGCAAATGCTTCGTTCAAAGTCAGGTTTGACCAAGATTCAGTAGTCACAAGATTACCGAACCATTGATGAAACAATTCATGTGCTATAATCCCATCCCATTCAGAATCTATTGCGCCGCGTTCATCAAGATTGAGTTCCTCCATAAATACGGTAATAGTTGTATTTTCCATTGCACCGGAAACAAAATCCCTAACAACAACCTGGTCATATTTCTGCCAGGGATACCTGACCCCGAGGAGATCAGAAAAAAATCCGATCATTTCAGGAGTATTTTGAAAAACTATTTTAGCGCCTTCTTCAAATTCCTTCTCTACATAATAATTTACTTGCATTCCCTCCCATTCATCTCTGATTTCTACATAATCCCCCACAATAACAGCCGCTAGATAAGGGGCATGAGGTAGATCCATTACCCAATAGTCAGTTCTTGTACCATCAGGATTTGAAATACTGGACTTCAGCTCTCCGTTACTGATAGTCCTATATTTATCCTCAACTGTAAGTCTGATTTCTTGGGTCATCCTCTCATTAGGTGAATCAATGGTCGGAAACCATTTGGAATTGTGTTCGGTCTCACCCTGTGTCCAGATAAGTGTTGGCTTATTGGGTTCCCTGCCTTGCGGATTGATAAAATAAAGTCCTTTGGTATCAGTAATTGCTGCACTGCCCGGCAACGTATTTTCGTTAGGCTTTGCGATATATTTGATCCTCACCTTCAGCGTATCATTTGCCGAATATGATTTTGGCAAAAAAGCGGTGACTTCTTTTGTGTTATACCTGTGATTTAATTCTATTTCCCCTGTATCCTCTAGCAGACTGCATGTAAGAATATCGAAATCTTTTGCATCGAGAACCAATTCGTTTTGTGAAAAAAAATAGGGCTTGAGCGTAAGTATTGCCTCGCCATTAACCCATTCATTTTTATAATCAAAAGATAAATCCAAAACAATATGCAACAAATCAAAATCTCTGGTTCTGGAAGCTCTATATTCGGAAATCTCGGTTTCAAGTGATCTAATGAAAACATCATCGGCAGCAGAATTGGTTTTCACCACTTCCAAAGAGTCAATCTGGACAGTATTATCTAATTCAGGCAGTTTTTTTGAGCTTTGGCAAGACCAATTCAAAAGTAAAAAGAACAGCAAAAAAGCTTTGGGATTATCGAATCTCATGAAAATGCATTTTAAAGATTAGTTGTATATTTATCGCAAATTAAAAGAAATGTATTCAGTAAGTATCAACAACTCAGTTTTTGAGGTTGAAAAATCAAAAGACCAACTTTCAGTCAATGGAAATATTCTGGAATGGGATATTGCAAAAACAGGAGATCGCAATTACCACGTAATCTACCAAAACCAGACCTATAATTTGGAATTAGTCAATTTGGATTCTGAAACCAAAATCATCAAGTTGAAAATCAACAATAAACCCTGCGAAATAAAAATCAGGGATAAGTTTGACCTCTTGTTGGAAAAATTGGGAATGAATAATCTGCACAACAATTCCGCTAAAGAAATCAAAGCCCCAATGCCCGGATTGATTTTTGATATCAAAGTGAAAGAAGGGGACGAAGTTAAAAAAGGAGATCCTGTTTTGATACTTGAAGCCATGAAAATGGAAAATATCCTTAAATCTCCCGGTGATGGAATTGTCAAATCCGTTAAAATCAAAAAAGGCCAAAGTGTTGAAAAAAATCAGGTGCTAATCCAATTTTAAACTTTGATCTGTTTAGATTTCTTTCGGAAGGCTTTATATTTGTCGGGTTAAGAAACCGGCATCCAATATGGACAACAAACTCTTTTATACCAAACCAAATAATGAAATATAACAGGATATTACTGAAATTGAGCGGTGAAGCCTTAATGGGTGATAAAAATTACGGCATTGACTCCAACAGATTGGAGCAATACGCTCAGGAAATCAGGAAAATAAAAGACCTTGGAGTTGAAATCGCTATTGTTATTGGGGGTGGAAATATATTCAGAGGGGTTCAGGCGGAAAAAACCGGTATAGATAGAGTACAAGGTGACTATATGGGTATGCTTGCTACGCTCATCAATGCAATGGCCCTTCAAAGCGCATTGGAACAAAACGGGATGTTTACCCGGCTAATGTCAGGAATTAAAGTCGAAAGTGTTTGTGAGCCATTTATAAGAAGGAGAGCCATTCGACACTTAGAAAAAGGAAGATTGGTAATATTCGGAGCCGGTATTGGAAATCCCTATTTTACTACCGATTCCACGGCGAGTTTGAGGGCTATTGAGATTGAAGCTGATGTAGTTTTAAAAGGTACGCGAGTAGATGGGGTGTACACAGCTGATCCGGAAAAGGATAAAAGCGCTACAAAATACAGTACCTTATCCTTTCAGGAGGCTTATGAAAAAAATCTCAATATCATGGATATGACTGCTTTTACACTTTGCCAGGAAAATAATTTACCTATAGTGGTTTTTGATATGAACAAACCCGGAAACCTGGAAAAAATAGTTAAAGGAGAAGATATTGGAACTTTAATTACATCAAAATAATCCATAAAAATCATGGAAGAAATTCAACTTCAACTGGAAGAAGCGAAAGAACTTATGCAAAAAGCAGTGGACCATACTGCATCAGAGCTATTGAAAATACGGGCAGGAAAGGCAATGCCGAATATCCTCGATGGCATAATGGTAGCATACTACGGCGCACCTACACCTCTCCAACAGGTGGCTTCTGTAACAACTCCCGATGCTCGAACACTGTCCATCAAACCCTGGGAAAGAAATCTAATCGGTGAAATAGAAAGATCCATCATCAACTCTGATCTTGGTCTGGCACCTCAAAACAACGGGGAAATCATCATTTTGACCATTCCCCCAATGACGGAAGAAAGAAGAAAAAACCTGGTAAAGCAATCCAAAAACGAATGTGAATCAGGAAAAATCTCCATCCGAACAGTAAGGAAAGACACCAACGATGAGCTAAAAAAATTACAAAAAGAAGGCGCATCTGAGGACGAAATAAAAAGAGCTGAGGATCTTGTCCAAAAACTGACAGACCAATACTCTTCAAAAATCGATGAACTTTTCAATAAAAAGGAAAGTGAAATCATGACAGTTTGACCTTTTTATAAACGCATGGGGTATATTGTTCCGTGTTATTGAATCAATCAAAGCCTGCTCTTAATCAGACAGGTTTTTTTATTCTGAATGGACTTTACAAATTCACCTGAATTTAAATACGGCTCAATTGACGATTGCTTTCACCAATTTGACCAATTTCCTGCCTGATCTTTGGGCGACATCCACTACATCAGCATGAGTAAATTCTTTTGCCACCTTGGGAATACTTTCATTGGTGATGACAGATATGCCCAAAACTTTTAGCCCCAAATGAGTTGCCGCAATCACTTCGGGCACTGTGCTCATTCCCACTGCATCTGCTCCAATAATCCTAAAAAAGTTGATCTCCGCCCTTGTTTCCAAAACCGGCCCTGTGACACCAAGATAGATCCCTTTCTTTAGAGTTAGCCCCAAATCTTTTGCTTTTGAATGAATTTGATCTATCCAATCCTGATCGAATGGTTCACTCATATCCGGAAACCTTAGGCCAAATTCTTCCTCATTGATGCCTCGCAGAGGATTGTCCGGCAATCGGCTGATAATATCTTCAATCAACATCAGGTCACCGACTTCAAAATCAGGGTTCAATCCTCCTGCGGCGTTTGTGATTATTAGTTTTTGAATTCCTATAAGACTCATTACCTGAATAGGGAAAACTACCTCAGCCATATCATACCCTTCATAGTAATGAAAACGCCCTGCCATGGCCAAGATGGGGACCTCATTCAAAAACCCAAAAATCAGTTCCCCTCTGTGGCCTTCCACCGTAGAAACCGGAAAATACGGAATATCGGAATAAGGAATGATACTTTTATTTTGCATATCATCTACCAACCCACCCAGTCCGGAACCTAGGATTATCCCAATTTTGGGAACTCCTCCGATTCCATTTTTGATAAATTCCGCAGATGCCTGGCAATATCTCAGATTCAGGTTTTTCTTCATGTAAATTCGGGAGTAAAAATTGTCCTGTAGGGACTACAATGTCTTGATCAATTCCCTGATGACCAGACTCATTCCCGGTTCAGCAATAGCTGCTGCGGCAAGTACTTCCGAAATGCTGATTTTTTTTACATTTCCAGGTGAACAGAGATCAGTAATGGCAGAAATGGCAAATACGGACAAGTCCATATGCCTTGCAACTATAACCTCCGGAATGGTACTCATCCCAATGGCATCTGCACCGATTGTCCTCAGAAATTTATATTCCGCTCTTGTTTCCAGATTTGGTCCTTGTACAGCAGCATAAACGCCCTGATGGACTTTAAGCTTATTTTTCTTGGCAATTTCTATTCCTGTATTTACCAATTTTAAATCATATGGTTCGGACATATCCGGAAACCTTACACCAAATTCATCCAGATTTTTTCCTCTCAAAGGATTCTCCGGAAACAAATCAATATGGTCATTGATGATCATTAATTCTCCGATACCATATTCAGGATTTAATCCACCTGCTGCATTGGAAACAAAAAGATAATGGATTCCCAATTTTTTCAACACCCGAACAGGAAAAGTCACTTCCTTCATGGAATACCCCTCATAATAATGAAATCTACCTTGCATGACAATCACTGATTTACCTGAAAGTCTTCCGATAATCAGTTTGCCATGATGGCTTTCCACGGTGGAAACAGGAAAATAAGGAATCTCATCATAGGGTATTTCCTTAATGACATCAATATTCTCTATCAATTGCCCTAAGCCGGTTCCAAGAATTATCCCAATCTCCAGAGATTCAGGATATATGTTTTGGATATGTTCAAAGGCAAATTGAATCTGTCTGGAGTAATCTATGCTTGGTTCCTGTCTCATAGGTTTTATTCTTCTTTGGTAACATTCATTTCTTAGGCTTATTCAGCTTTCTGATGTTAGTCTCAACTTTTTTTAGCTCTTTTTTTTTGAAAAGAAAATTGAGATCGATATTCCTAATCTTACTGTAAGGAGATAAACTAAAATAGGTGACAATCAGAAATATAATTCCGATCAATATCAAAAGGTGTCCTCCGAATCCTGACACCATTAATGTCCGACTATTTATTCCATATCCAACCAAACCTTTAACAATCATACCTACACCAATAAGGATAAATAAAGTGGAGAAGATTAATGGTAAAATGATCAGGTTGGTGATTTTCAATTTCTTTTTCACCATTCACCCATCTCTTTTTCAAGGTCTTCTTGGGTGGTAAAATGACCATCCTTGATTCTTGACTTGGCATTGTAGATCCTCTTTTTAAGGACTTCTTTACTAAAAGGTTCACCAGGTAAAGTAAAATCTTCTTGAGTATATTCTTTAGCAACCGCAAGAAGCATCTTTAAGAGTCTTGCATCAGCTTCTGCTATAAATTGATAAAGCTCGTCTTTGATCTGAGTTTCTCCCATTGTTATTTCTTCTTTTACCAAAGTTAACGATTTCAAACAATAATTCGATTTTAAACAAAAAGGAAACTAATTGACTTTTCAATTTGTAATAGAAATCGAAAAAGAAAAGAAACACCCATTTCATGATCAAAATAATAGTCGGTACCAACCGCAAGAATTCCCTATCCTATAAAATTGCCGCCATGTATCAACAGAATCTCACCAATTTGGGTACTGATTCTGAAATACTTAAACTGGAGGACCTTCCTCATGATTTTGCTTTTTCAGCCCTTTATGAAAACAATGGTAAAAACGAAGCATACAATGCTTTTCACCAAAAAGTGAAAGAAGGAAATAAGTTTGTATTTATAGTTCCAGAATACAATGGTTCTTTTCCCGGTATCCTCAAGTCATTTATAGATGGCATGACCTATCCTAATTCTTTCAGGAACAAAAAATGTGCTCTGGTCGGCATTTCATCAGGAATAGGCGGGGGTGGCATCGCTTTGAGCCACCTCACCGACATCTTCCATTACCTTGGGATGCATGTACTTGCCCTCAAACCTAAACTTGCTAAGATTGAGGAAAATATGTCAGATAACCTGCTCACCAACAGGCTGTACATAGAATTGCTTCACACCCAGGCAGAAATGTTGATTAACTTTTAAAGTTAATCAACATTGTCATGTAGAAACTTATTGTTTTTCAAAAACTCGTTTTCATCTGTCAGGTTGAACCTGGAGATACTCCTTTCGGAACTGTGCTGTACATCAGCCAATTTCACTTGCTTTCTTACGAAGGCAGGGGTTTCCAACTTGTCCTTGAATTCCTCAGGGTGTTGGTTGAAAGTCTTAATTCCTTTCAATCTTTCAAAACGTTCATGTGCCCTTTGAATAGCTTTTTGCTTTACTTGCTCGTAGTAATCATTGCTGAATTGAGGTTTTGCAGGTTCTTCTTTTTCTACCTCTTCAGGAACTTGTGATTTGATTTCCTCTTCACTTTCCAATTCGAAAACAACTTTGTTGGGTTCTGTTTTGGCAGGAATAAATTCGAAAATCGGCTCAGCTTTTACTTTTTCTTCACTTGCTATCTGCTCTGATCGGGATTCTTCAATTTTTGGCGCGGATTCCACAGATTTTTCTTCGTTGGCCGGAGTAAACATGGGTTTGTTGAAAGTAAAAGTGAAGGTCTGTCCAGGCTTTGGAAGGTTGTCTTCTTCTACCTTGGAGGTTTTTCCGGATTCAAGATCAATTACTTTTTTCACCTCTTCCTCTTCGGATTCAACAATTGCAACTACTTCTGTTTTTTCTTCCTTCTTTCCTGAAGGGGAAGCGTTGGTCAATTTATCCATTTCAAAGCCCGTAGCAATTACTGTTACCCTGATGGATTTGTTCAGATCTGAATCAATACCCTGACCAAAAATCACCTCAGCATCATCACCCGCTCTTTCCTGTATATACTCAGTAATTTCACTCAATTCATCCATAGACAGCTCATCATCCTCCCCACTCATGATGGAAAGAAGGATTTTTTGAGCACCTCTGATATCCACGTTGTTCAACAATGGGGAAGCAATTGCTTTTTCAGCAGCGCGGATAGCACGGCCGTCGCCTTCCTCTGTGGCAGAACCCATTACGGCAGCGCCTGCCTCTTTCATCACTGTTTTGACATCCTCAAAATCCACATTCACATCCTGATGTACCGTGATGATTTCGGCTATGGATTTGGCAGCAGTTGTCAATACATTATCAGCTTTGGCAAAAGCAGATCGGATGGCAAGGTTACCATAGATTTCCCTCAATTTATCATTGAGGATTACCAAAACCGTATCGCAGTTTTCACGCAGAGACTCAATGCCACTTTGTGCAGCCTGCATTTTCTTTCTTCCTTCAAAAACAAAAGGAGCAGTTACAATCCCCACGGTAAGGATGTCAAGATCTTTAGCAATTTTGGCAATCACAGGAGCTGCACCTGTGCCGGTACCACCACCCATACCTGCCGTGATGAATACCATTTTGGTATTGTCCGAAAGCAGATCGCGAATTTCTTCACGGCTTTCAATCGCTGCATTTCTGCCTTTTTCAGGATTTGCACCAGCACCCAAACCTTCGGTAAGATGGGCGCCCAACTGCAACTTCAACGGGACTGGACTGCTCTGCAGAGCTTGGGCATCTGTGTTGACTACCACAAACTCCACATCCTTGATTCCCATATTGTACATATGGTTCACTGCATTGGAACCACCTCCTCCCACACCTATCACCTTGATGATGGATTTGTGGTTTTTCGGAAGATCAAATTTGTAATCTTTCATATTATCTGACATTTTTTTTTAATTGGTGAACTATTTATTTCTTTTAGTATGGTTTTTGTGGAAAAGGGAATTAGAAGACAGAATCTTCTAATTCCCTGGTATGATAAGCCCTAGTAATTACTATCTTCATTCATATCATTGGTGATGATATCT
>CAZLJT010000138.1:0-9697 GCA_964559905.1 uncultured Aquiflexum sp. | reverse complement strand
TAGAGCACATGACTGTTAATCATGGGGTCCTAGGTTCAAGCCCTAGAGGGGGAGCGAAAGCCTTGCAGAAATGCGAGGCTTTTTTCATTTCTAGGATATGGACTTTTATATCTACATTTTGCATTCTGCTACTTTTGATAAATTTTATAGAGCGCACTCCGAAAATCCTTGGAAAAGAGTTGAAGAGCATAATTCCGGAATTCATCATAAGTTTACTTCTCATTTCAGACCTTGGAGACTTGCAGCTGTCTTTAGAGTTGAAGAAGAAAGAGGCTTTGCAATGAAAATTGAAAAGTTCATCAAAAAACAAAAATCAAGAATAGCTTCAGTAGGCAAGAAAAGACGCAATAAATTTGATTAAGGTAATCCGGTGACACGATTGCCATTCCTACCTACTTGTCCAGTCTAGACATTATTCATACCTGCTTTCCGATTGCGAAGAATGGTAGAATTCATTTCTTCATGCTGGGCCAGAAAAAATACAGGCTAAAATTTCAAAAAAGCACAGAGGGAATATCTAGCAGGCAACAAATCCCAATCAGGAATAATTATAGTAGCAAGATTATTATGATAGTATTTTTAAATAAATAAGCCCTCCCTATTGAGTTTAAACTCATCTAGGGAGGGCATGGGGTGATTGAAACAACCGTTTCGAATTTTACTTAAAACTTTTACTCACTTTCAGTGTGAAGTATTGAAATTTATAACCTGTTCCAGAGGCAGCAGCCACATTACTAAACTGTCCATTCAGACCAAAATCAAATCCATTTACTCGATAATTCAATTCTGCCTGAACCCTAAAAGATGGATCCCAACTTTGCTTTTCTATCTGCTGAAATCCTGCAGCTCCCTGAAATTTAAACGCCATTCTTGAAACTAAGGGCATTGGAGTACTATAGTCCACAAATACCTCAGTACTCATAAATCTATTTGGAGCGAAGTATAAAGTAGTTTCAGAATCACTATAGCTCAATGCTGAGAAATTAATACCGGTCTTCAAAGTTGGTTCAGTTCTCAATACCCTGTAGACAGATCCAAAGAATTGAAGTCTAGTATTCTGATCATTTAGCATCCCATAACTTCCCTGAGAATAAAATCCAGTTTTACCTCCAAACATGATATGGGTCAAGTAGCCTAGATTTTGACTTCTGATATTCTTTCCCAATAAATCTGCAGTAAAATTCAATAAGTCTGAACTGTATGTCATGCCAAACATCCTTCTATCATTTGGCTGAAATTTAGTTTCGAATTTGCCTGTTACTCCCATGAAAGATTCTCCATTATCGGGTGTCACCTGCTGTACAACAATTTCAGTACTACTCTGCCAAGCCTGATTCCAATTGACAGCAGCCCCTCCTGTTACAAATTTTGACTTGGTCAATTGACCTTCCGGGGCTTTTACCTGACTTGCCCCAGCACTAAATCCTAATTGTAATGGCGCATTTCTTTGGTTTTGCCAAAAAACAGACTGCTCGGTCCTTGTATTTTTGGCAACGTCAGCAAAATATCCAACTTGAATCCCTGCGGTTTGAACCGACCTGTCAGCAATTAATCCCTTTAATTTTTGGAGCTGTGACAATGAGAGTTCAGATTCATACTTACTGATCAACAACTCAGATTTTTTCCACTGCTTCTTACCAATCAAAACCTCCGCATATTCCTGGATATAAGGAGCCTTTGGAAATTTTTGTACCAAAGTATCGTAATAAGCTAATCCATCATTATAATTTCCTGCTGTAGTAAATAGTCTTGCGTTCATGACCAAAGCCTGATCTGCATCAACTAAATCTATGTTTTCCAAAAGAAATGATTCCGCATCTTTTGTCTTGATATTCCAAAGCATCGCATTAAAATAATTGACAGTTGCGCTTTTGTTCCCCTTATCTTGGTTCCATGCATTATATGCTGCTTCCAAAGCTTTGGAAGGCTTTTTACTCATAAAAAGTGCATAGGAAAGATTGATTTTTACGATGGTACTTTCATATTCTAAAGGAATCAATTTATTGAAAACCTCTACTGCCTGTCCAAAGTCTTGATTTTGTAAACATAGATCTCCTTTGAAAAGTAAAATCTGTGCATCTGTGGAATTATGGACTAAGATACTATCCAACTTAGAAATAGCCCCATCATAATTTTCCTCTGCTCTTAATGCACTGGCTTTCTGTATAAATTGTTCTCTTATTGCGGGATCTAAAGTTTCACTTTGTCCATTCGCGACGGAGTGAAATAAAATTAATCCAAAAAAGCCTATAAGTTTAAAAGAAGTATTGATATATTTCTTCAAACTCTTAATACTATGGAAATACATATCAGTGATTTTTTGATAACAGGTGAGGAAAAACCGGCTATAAAAGTGGAAGTTATCGGTGAAGCCAAAGGAAGCTCTAATGAAATTCTGAGAGTTAAATTGGATGAAATTTCTGGAAGAGACATCGACTTGGTCTATTTGGACATCCGTAGACTTATTGATAACGACTTGAGCTTTGTAAATGAAGTTATTCACATGCATTACACCCTTTCCAAACAATCCAAAAAATTTATCCTGCTTTACAAAAAAGGATCTTCTTTCGAACCTTGGATCAACACTTCTGGAATTGATAAGTTTGTCGAACTGGCTATCACTGTTTAGTCTTCTTTTTTCAAGTATCTTCTCAATTAAAGAGGCGAAAAACACTCCATAGAATACTGCTCCAACACACATCATAAACACATCCCAAAAGGAAATAAACTCCGGGAAATAGGAAACTCTAAAAAGGATAGCAAAGCCAAATCCTACAAGAGTTAGCAACCAAAATCTCCCTTTTCTGAAGTGATTGGAACTTGAAATGGTATTTGATTCTAAGCTTAAAAGGAAATTGACAACAAAGAATAATCCAAGCAGGCTGATGCCAGATTGAAGGAATCTATAAACTGGAATTGAATAAGTAGCAATCGAAATGTCATTTTTTAAAACTGGAAATAGATTCACCAACCAACCATCAAAGTGAGACATACCATCTAAAATAAAATGAGTAAAAACACCCAGCAAAATTGAAATCAAAATCCATCCCCAATTCCTTTTTAGAGCCAAAAGCCAATTAAGCTCTAAATATTTAACCACCTTAGATTTAATCCAAACTGGGCTTGCATTATAAAGTGGGTATTTGATAAGACTATGAAAGATCAAGGCAACTAGAATTGCGACAGGAAGATCAAAAGCCAAAATTCCAGAAAGTTTATGCCCTATATTATCACCTAATTTTAACTTTAAATAAAACTCCAAATCAGGTACAATACTTCCAATCACCAAACCAGTCTGTGAAAGACGATTTTTTGAATTTGAAAATGGTAGAATAGCTGCGGGATGTGAAAATGTAAATGGCATGACGATCTGTTTAGGCTACTTTAGCGGATTGAAAATTGGAAACGATATCTCTTACAAGTTCTTCTGTGACATTACTTTTCAGTAAATATTCAACAGAACCATATTCTATTGCAGCAATTGCTATCTCAAGACTTTCTAGTCCTGTACAAAAAACCACTTCAATTCCAGGATAGTATCCTTTCACTTCTTGAAGAATATCCAATCCATTTGCATTTTCCATTTGATAGTCTAAAAAGACCAAAGCAGGATTGAGATGAATGTGTTTAAGGCAAGACTCACCATCTTGAAAAGTGAAGATTTTAGAAAAGCCAATTTTAGAAAGAATTTGCTTCATGACTTCAGTCCAGAAAGGATCGTCATCTACTATAAAGGCAGGTAATGTTTTAATATTTTTCATTGTGTCTATTTTCGATCTCTTATTTCTAATTTGAGACCAAAACAAAAAAGTGCCCTAGAATCAATCTAAGGCACTTTTTAAAATTCAACTTTCCGATAATTGGATAATTTTTCCAGAAATTGGAATTATGATTCTTCGGTTTTATCTACCAAAATCATCTTGAAGACGTACAATATCCTCTTCATCTGATGGATTAGATGCATCTGTATGTTGCCAAATCTCGGCAACAATCCCCCAGCCTTCCAAGCCTATCAATCGATGGCGCTCACCTTGCTTCAACTTGATTTTATCTCCTTTAGTCAGGGTTTTGAGTTCTTTTTCCTCATCAGTCAAGCTAGTTGCCACAGCTACTTTCCCTTCAATACATCTCCAGATTTCTGCTCTTCTAAAATGGTATTGCCAGCTAAGTCTTTTTTGTGGTGCTACCAAAAGGATTTTTGGGCTAAGCTTTTCTGAGATCTTTAAAGCTTCAAAATTCTCTTCTGGAAAAAATTCTTTTGCAAAATGAGCTGCTTGAGACTCATCTATGACCAAAAAACCTCCCCAAGGGCGTTCTCTATCTTGTTTGATAATCTTAAATCCCAAGTCTTCAACCAGAGACTCTGCAAATTCAAATATTTCTTCTTTTGTTTTCATTATTATTTTGATTTCATATCATTGGCTACCCATTGAAGAACTTGATCTAAATGATCCATCAAATAGATCATCCTTTCTGAGTTTTTTTGTCCTTCTATTTCTTTTTCTATTTCTATTATTTCTTCACTGATTTCATGTATCCTTAACATTTTAATAGAGGGCTTTATTTTGTGTGCAAGTTTTCTAACCTGTACATAATCTTCCTTTTCAAATGCTTTTTTGGCCTCTTCCATAGAAGTTAGAACACTATTCTGAAATAAGTCTAACATTTTTTTTACGAATCCAGAGTTTCCTTTTGAAATAGCCTCCAATTCCATTAGAGAATATCGATCTGAAGGTTCTTCTAAGGCTATTCCTTTTGGTTTTTCTTGAATTGGCTTTCCCGCAAATAGCTGGGAAATGAGATGAAGTAATTCATTCTCCTGAAATGGCTTTGCCAAAAAGCTGTTCATTCCTTTTGAAAGATATTTCTCCATATCACCTTTCATTGCAAATGCTGTCAAAGCAACAATAGGTACTTTTAATTTCAGATTCTCCCGAATAATTTTTGTAGCCATGATCCCATCCATTATTGGCATCTGCACATCCATCAAAATCAAGTCAAAGGAATCCATTTTAACTGCATTCACAGCATCTTCTCCATTCACAGCAGGCGAAGTGATTATATCATATTGCTCCAAAATAGTTGATGCAACCAGTCTGTTAAATTCATTGTCATCCACAATCAAAATCTTCTTTCCTCTTAGCAATGAATGGTCTATTGAAATTGGAAGATCTTTGGGAATGTCATTCTCATTGCCCTTAAGAAACTTTAATTCTACAGAGATTTTAGTGCCTGTTCCTTTTTGAGATTCAATCTGCATGGTTCCTCCCATCAATTGGATAAGCTCTTTGGTAATACTCAAACCAAGTCCAGTCCCTCCATACTTCCTTGTGATAGTTGAATCTTCCTGTACGTATTTTTCAAAATTACTGTTGATAAAAGATTCTTCCATCCCGATACCAGTATCTTCAACAGTGAGTTTTATATTTTGCTCTTTTGAATTTTCCGAAATTAACTTGCATTGAAGTTTGACTTTTCCCTTTTCCGTAAATTTGATAGCATTGGAAAGAAGATTCAGAATCACTTGACTTATTCTAATCGGATCACCAATTAAAATTTCATTTATTCTATCATCATCACTTAATACGGAAAATTCCAAACCCTTGCTTTCCGCTTTGTCATTCATCATGCCATAAACATGTTCCAGGAGACTTTTTGGCCTAAAACCAATCGACTCAATAGTCATTTTACCTGCCTCAAGTTTTGACAAATCCAAAATATCTTTGATAATGACCATCAGATGATCGGCAGAATTCTGAATTGCATTCATGTACTTTAGCTGTTGATCGGTAAGGCTTGTTTTTGCCAACTGCTCGCCCATTCCTACAATAGCATTCATAGGCGTTCTGATTTCATGACTCATGTTTGCAAAGAAGATTTCCTTTGCCCTTTGGGATTTTTCAGCTTCTTCCCTTTGCATGATCAATTCCTCCTCAAGCCTTTTTTGATCAGTGATATCCAAATGAATCCCGATGGATCCGATTAGCTCATTTTTATCATTGTAATTAGGTGCACCACTGATAAACCACCACCTAAATTCTCCATTCGGCTTCTGATACTTTAATTCATAGGAATCAGAAATCCCTGTTTTCCTACTTTCGGACTTGATTAGTAACCTCTCTTTTTCGAAATCATCCAAAAGTAGATCAGTAGCTTTTTTACCAACCAAATCCTTTAATCCCCACCCCGCCATGTTACAAAATGTTTGATTCGCATGTAGAACATTTTCCTCTAGATCTACCTCCAAAAGTCCCAAATTCATATTTGAAATAATATTTCTGAATTTTTCCTCTTGTTGAAACAGTCTTTTCTCGGACTGTTTTCTCTTTTGGACATTGACAAGCATTTGGGCAAAAACAAACAATAGCTCCACTTCTTTTCGAGAATAGGTATGTTGTCTTATTACTGAATCAAATCCTACAAAACCTAACAGCTCGCCTTTTACAATCATTGGAATTGCAATCAAGCTTTTGATGCCCTGAGGTTCAAGGATTTGATATAAGCCCTCCATGCCAATTGCCTTGAGTAAGGAAACATCCTCTACTAAGAATGGTTCTCCTTTTGAATGGACCTCATACCATTGAGAAATATATTCCAAAGGCACATTTTGGGTGTTATCTATTTCTTGGGAAATCCCAGTTGCACACCATTCATGGGTGCAGGAGCATGTAAAAGCACCAAGATCATAGGAAAAAATATAGGCCCTATCTGCATTGACAAATTCTCCGATTTTTTCCAATGAGGCGTATATTCTTGTATCAACTTCTTCTAAATCAATATTGATATAAGTAGAGGAAATATCGATTAAAATGTTTTTGAGTTTTTCTTGGCTTTCTAATAACGCTTCAGTCTTTTTTGGCCCAGTGATATCCACTAAGATACCATTCATTCTTACAGGTTCTCCATCCTCAAAAATCAACTTACCTTTATTCTGTACCCATTTCACCTTATTCGATGGAGTTACAATGCGATACTCTTTGGAATATTCTTTATTCTTATTTACCTCTTGAATGATTTCATCCAAAACATGTTGATCATCAGGATGTATTACTTTTTCCCGCCATAAATTATCTTTCATCAAAGTCTCCATATCCAGTTCAAAAAGGTCTTCAGCAGAAGGAGTAAAAAATATTCCGTTCATTTCAGGATATGTTACAGACCAAATGACATCCCTAAGTTCATTTAATACGCTACCCAACTTTTTATTAAGATTTGTTAGTTCCTTTTCTGCATTCTTTTGGTCAGTAATATCTGAATGGGTTCCAATTATTTTTAATGGAAAACCATCTGCATTTTTTTCAATAACAATTCCCCTATCCTTCACCCATTTAATACTTCCATCATCATGAAGCATTCGATATTCAAGTTGATGAGATGAAATTTCCCCTAGTCTGTACCTCCGATCATTCCCCTCCAATAAATGGATATCTTCTTGATAGACATGGGAATACCATACATCCTCAAGATTTGTAAATTTGTCAAATTTGAGACCCAAAAAATTATTTGCCTCGTTGGAAAAACTTGTCTTTCCACTCTTGAAATCATGTTCCCAAACATTATCACCCGAAAACTCCAAAACTTGTCTGAATGTATCTTCAAATTCCTTGATTTTATTTTTGGACAACTTTTCTTCTGTTACATCTTCCAATAGTGTAAAAAAGTGAAGAAACTCACCCTTCTTATCTAGTACGGCTTGGCCATTTACCCTTGCCCAAAACCAGGTACCATTTTTTCGATAATGCTTTAATTCTATTTTAAACTGCTCTTTTTTATAAAAATAGTCCAGCATGATTTTTAACTCTTGACTTTCAGTCTCCGGCCCTCTTCCAATTTCTATCGGAGTTTTTCCTAGAACTTCTTTTTGATTAAACCCAGTTTGCTTTAGGTATCCATCATTCACATAAGTGATTCTACCTTCTTCGTTTGTGAAAATAATCCCATCTGAATTGGCACTGGCCACATAAGATAAATTTTCAAGTCTTCCTTTTTGGTCAGTAATGGTGTCAATAAGTTCTTTTAAATCGGAGGTAACAAGTTCTTGATTTTTGATCAAATGAAGTAAATCCACTAATGGGTCCAAAGGAGCAAAATCCGAAATAGTCAAACCATTAATTGCAAGTTCCTCAACCGAGCTAAACCAGGGAGAACCCAAAAAAAGAATTAAATCGTTTTCCTCAAAATACTCAAATTGACCTCGAAAAAGAGTTCCCTTCTCAGACTTCCTTTTCAATAAAAAAGTCTTTTCCTGAAATTGGGAGAATTTCTTAAAATCAAGCTTGGTGTTTTGAGGCCTTTCAACAGTAAATAAGTCTTCAAATAAAATCCCTGTGACGTCTCCCATCATTTTAAAGAAGCTGGGACCAAAAAATTCAATAGTTTCATTCTTTGAAATCGCAAAATGAAATGGAAAAATCCTGTCAATATGACTTTTTTTGATGTCAATATTTAAATCATCTTTTTTCACCAACTTACTTTAAATGCTTCGTGGTCATGACCATTATCTTTTCCATATAAATGAAGGATTTCAACAGGGGTTTCAAAAAGCTTACCTAATCCAGAAATCAATCCCTTCATAAAACCTACCAATCCCTCTCGCTTTGAAATATAATGAAGTACAAGCGATTGATCCTCAATTTCATCAATTTTAAATTCTGGTGGACTCAACTTTGGATAAATCAACATGATCCGATCATGAAATAGTGGCAGATTGATCAAAAACTCCTTTAAATTACTCCCTCCAGCTTTCATTAATCCTCCATATTTTTCATTCCCGGTTTTTAAAATCCACCATTCACCGAAAACAAACAAAACTTCTTCTACAGAAATGTTCAATTCGGTTGATGCTGATTGAGCTAGTTGATACGTTACAGAATCTTCATAAGGCTCTGTACTTATAAAATAATCTATATCAACTCCACTATTCAACTTTATTATCTCCCATTTCTCCTTACCAAAATTGGTGGTGATGAGGTCTTGAATCGACTTATTTACTAATCCATACATATATTGATATTTTATTGTTTTATTATTCGAAAAATCAAGCCAATTCAAAAAACTCCATTTAGGACAAATCAGTACATATATAAAACTAAAGACTTCTCTTATATTCCATTATCCGGAAATATTTTCCAAATTTTGGAATTAATCAGTTTGTATCTCTCCTTCTTGAATCATTTTGTAAATGGTACTTTTTCCGATATCCAAGGCTTTGGCTGTTTCGATCACATCCCCATTATTTTTCTTGAGATAGTGATTGACTATATCACAGGTATGTTGTCTTAGGGTTTTATTCTCCATTAGGAAAATATTTTCTTTTTGAAGCGAAAAGAAACTAATATCCTCCGCGTTAATTTCCTGACTATTTGCCATTACCGCAGCTAATTCTATGACCGCTTTGAGCTCTCTAATATTTCCAGGAAAAGGATATTTCAGTAGCTTTTCTTTTGCACTTGCTGCCAAGGAAAGAGTGTGTATTTTATTGATTTTGACAAACTCATCAATGAAATGCTTTGCCAAAATAAGAACATCCGAACCTCTTTCCCTTAACGGGGGTAAGTCAATAGGCAGACCCATGACTCTAAAAAATAAGTCTTCACGGAAATTTCCTTTTCTTACTTCTTCTGATAAATTTTTATGCGTGGCTGTAAGGATTCTTACTTCCAATTTTACTGATTCATTTCCCCCAACTCTGGTCAAT
>CAZLJT010000137.1:0-9732 GCA_964559905.1 uncultured Aquiflexum sp. | reverse complement strand
CAGACTACCAGCAAATTGAAATATAATTTATTTGAAAGTACTGATAAGCTTTTCCGGGAATTGGAAATAATCTGTCAGGAAATAATGCAGGAAATCATTAAAACCAACAAAGAGGAAAAACCCATTGCACTTAAAATTGAAAAAATCAATGATTTTGAATTCATCTTTAGGATAGGTGGTGATGTTCTGATTTTTATTTTGCAAAGTAATATTGTCAGGCTTCCTGACGATACCTATCTCAGCAAATCCAAATATTTAAAAACCGATGTCTCTCTCAGGTATTTTGGGCAGATTTTGATCTATAACTTTCTCAGCGATACCTTAACATTTGGCAGACTAGAGGATCCGGGATATTTGATAGGGCGAATTCTTCTCAATAGAGAAAATAAATTCTTTTTGGAGGGCGATAGAAAAATTGTCTTCAACTTTCCAGAACTGAAAGATAACCCTGTTTCCAAAGAAAAAATGAGGGATTTGGTGGAGCAATTGTTGATATCGGTCTTGGAAAATGATCTTCTTGCCCCAGCTTTTCAGGACATAATGCTAATCTCCTACCAGCAAAAACTGGAACATACATCCAGCATGGGCAATCCTCAAAAAATCGGATTTGATCTATTTGCCAAGAATAGAGAATAATTATTCATCTACCAGTTCATTGGCACTGGTCTGTTTTTCGTAGAGTTCTGAATAGGTTCCTTTTTGTGCCATAAGAACTTCATGGGTTCCCTGTTCTACCAACCTTCCGTCATCGAGGACAATGATTTTATCCGCAAGCTTGGCTGAAGAAACCCTATGTGATATAATGATTGAAGTTCTTTTTGACATTATTTCCTTCATGGCATTCAAAATCGCATTTTCTGTTTTAGTATCCACCGCTGACAAACAATCATCCAAAAGCAGTATCCTAGGCTCTTTGGCTATAGCCCTTGCAATAGACACCCTTTGTTTTTGCCCTCCTGAAAGGGTAACTCCACGCTCTCCCAATTTGGTCTCAAAGCCATTCTGAAACTCAATGATGTTTTGATAAACATCGGCGTCTTTGGCCGCCTTTTCAATTTTATCTTTTTCGATTTCATCCAGACCGAAAGCAATATTGCTTGCTATGGTATCGCTGAAAAGAAATACATCTTGGGGCACATAGCCGATTTGTTTTCTCAGACTGGAAATGTCATATTCATTGATATTCCTTCCATCTATCCATATCTCTCCTTCAGTAGGGTCATACATCCTAAGCAATAAATTGGCGATTGTTGACTTCCCTGAACCGGTAGTCCCGATAATTGCCAGTGATTCTCCGGGATTGATCGTGAAACTGACATTCTCCAAGGCTTTGATACCCGAATCGGGATATACAAAAGATACATTTCTGAATGCAATATTTCCGGAAATATGGTCATCCAAAGCATGAGAGCTGATCATGGGATTTTCTTCATCCAAAAATTCATTGATCCTTGCCTGCGAAGCTGCTGCCCTTTGAATGATACTGGTGACCCATCCAAGAGATGTAACCGGCCAGGTCAACATATTGACATATAATATAAACTCAGCAATTACCCCATATCCAATCCTTCCTTCCATCACCTGAATACCACCTATATATACTGTGAGAATAGTACTTATGCCTATCAGGGCCATTATCAGCGGAAAGAAAAGAGATTGCACCATAGTCAGACTGATAGATTTTTCCTTATAATCCTCACTTGCTTTTGTAAAATCATTTACACTGTCATCCTCCCTGACGAAAGCTTTCAAAACGCGTATTCCTGAAAATGCTTCCTGAACAAATGTGCTCAATCCAGAAAGACTTCTCTGGATTTTCTCAGACCGCTCATTGATCATGTTATTGACAAAATAAATGCTGATGGACAGTATCGGCAAAGGCAACAAGGAATAAAATGTAAGTTCTACATTGACGGTCAACATATACCCGATTACCAATGGAAAGAGTACAAGTAAGTTTATACCGTACATCAGTGCTGGCCCAAGATACATTCTGACTTTACTGACGTCTTCTGTTATTCTTGCCATCAAATCCCCTGTACTGTTTTTACGATAAAAACTTAGGGGTAATTTTTGATAATGCTCAAAAATATCATTCTTGAGATCATATTCAACCAGCCTTGACATGATAATGACAGTCTGTCGAATGAGAAAAAGAAAAAACCCTCTTAAAAGAGCCATCACCAAAATCAATACCCCAAAAATCAGGACAAATTTCATGAACCCACTTCTGGCCATTTCAGCCAATTGACCATCACCAAATACCTGATAATAGGTAAAACTCTCTACCACAAAATCTATTGAGATTCTGACCAATTGGGCTGGAATAATTACAAAAATATTGGAAATAATAGTGAATAATGTTCCCAAAAGGAGATACCACTTATATTTATACAGATATTTATTTAATCGGAGAAGATGTTTCACGAAATAAAAACTTTAAAATCACTTGATAAGTTTTATAATACTCTAGTAATTGCACTAGTAAAGCCCAATCAAAATATATAATTTTGCGGCCAGCATTTTACAATACACTAAGCCCAAATATAACACATTAATAAAATCCAAGTTCAAATGGTTGAGATTAATACTGAGGAAAAAGTAAGAGAAGGATCCATCTACGGACAGATTACTTCCTTAGGTCACGAACAACTGGTCTTTTGTTATGATGAGCCGACCGGATTAAAGGCCATCATTGGCATCCATAATACTACTCTCGGCCCTGCTTTGGGAGGAACAAGAATGTGGAATTATACATCAGAGGCTGAAGCTATAACTGATGTATTGAGGTTGTCTAGAGGGATGACCTTTAAAGCAGCTATTTCAGGATTGAATTTAGGAGGTGGAAAAGCGGTACTCATTGGAGATCCAAAACTCAAAAATGAAGCCTTCCTTAGGAGATTCGGGAGATTTATTGATAGCTTAGGCGGTCGATACATTACTGCCGAAGATGTCAATATGAAAACCAGCGATATGGAATATATTGCCATGGAAAGTAAGTATGTGACCGGTCTTCCTGAAATCAGAGGAGGTGGTGGAGATCCTTCTCCAGTCACAGCTTACGGTACCTATCTAGGGATGAAGGCTGCATCAAAAAAAGCTTATGGCTCAGATAGCCTTACCGGAAAAAAAATAGCTGTTCAAGGAATCGGCCAAGTTGGAAAATACCTCGTTGAACACCTCATCAAAGAAAGAGCAGAAGTTTTTATCACAGATATTTTTGAGGACAGGCTGATACAAGTCGCCAAGGAAACCGGCGCTAAAGTTGTCGATTCAAGTACAATTTATGACATCGATATGGATATTTATGCCCCATGTGCTCTGGGGGCTACAATCAATGACCAAACTATAGACAGACTGAAATGTAAGGTGATTGCAGGAGCTGCCAACAATCAGCTTCAGGATGAGGAAAAGCATGGGAAAATTCTTTTGGAAAAAGGTATTATCTATGCTCCCGACTTCCTGATCAATGCAGGTGGACTGATTAATGTATATGCCGAATTCCTAGGTGGATATAATAGAGAGGAAACTTATAAAAAGGCGGACCGCATTTATGACATATGTACATCAATTTTGAATAAATCGGAAAAAGAAAATATTCCCGCACAACAGGCCGCAATAGAGATGGCCTGGAATAGAATCGAGTCCATGGGAAAAATTAAATTACCCTACTAAAAACAAAAATCAGACCGGTGCTTTGGAACTGAATAAGTTCCGGTCTGGTTAAATGTTTTCAGGCAGGATAAAGAATCCTATATCGTACATCAAATCATTTATATTTACGTTCTTTAATTTCAGGTATGTTAAACAGAAGAATACTCAGGGTAAAGGCCTTTCAAAATTTATACGCTTACGAACAATGTAAGGGGTCAAATTTTATGCTTGCAAAGGATCATATCAGAGAGGTGTTTCAGCCTGACCTGAACAGCATGGATGTTCAGGATAAAGTGCTCTTAAAGAAAGAAAGTGAAATGTCTGTAGATGCTTTTGTCAAAAATCTTGAAGCAGATACTTTTAAGCCCAATGGCAACCCGAACGAAAAAATAAATTCTGAGGCAAAATTAGCCATCATTGAGTATCATAAGGCCAATAAAAAAGACAGGGACTTTTTATTGAAAAATATGATTTCTTCTGCGGAAAAAATTCCCCAGCTATATTTATTTGCCATACAGCTGTTGATCGCTTTTGGAGATCATGTTATGGGTGAAGCTGAAAAAAAGAAACGCAGATCCGGAGACACAATAATTTTTTCAGCAGGTGAAAGCAATCTTGCCAGTAATGCGATTATTCAGGGAATAAAAAATTCCCATGATTTTCAAAATGCCGTTTCAAGGCATAATGCTGTCATTTCGGAATTGGAATTGGAAATCAAGGAATGGTTTAGGGATTATATCAGGCCGCTTGAGGCCTATCAGGAATATATCAAAATAGACAGTCCGAGTTTGGATCAGGATTACCAAATTGCAGATGCTATTCTCAAAAAAGTGATTTTTAAATCAGAAGCGGTTTTGAATTTTTTCTCTGAAAAAGACATGAACTGGACAGAAAACAAATCCGTAGTGCGCAGTCTGGCATCAAAAGTATTGAAAAATCAGTTGGAGAATGTAGTGGATGTACTCCCTGAAATTGCCATCAATTGGGAGGAGGATAAGGAATTTTTCCAAAATATATTTAACTTGACCATCGAAAACGACGAAAACAACAGATTACTCATCGCCCAAAAAACTCAGAATTGGGATATAGAAAGAATAGCCCAAACGGACAAAATCATCATCTCAATGGCACTGACAGAAATGATGCTTTTCCCAAGCATTCCTGTCAAAGTCACTATCAATGAGTATATTGACATTTCCAAAACTTACAGTACCCCTAAAAGCAAACAATTTGTCAACGGATTATTGGATGTTTTGTCTAAAGATTTAACCGAAAAAGGTCTCATACGTAAAAGTGGTAGAGGTCTATTAGATAATAAATAAAACACTAAACCAATGAGCAATAACTCAAACTCCTGGATTGCATTTTTGGCCGGCGCCGGTATAGGTGCTGCAATTGGAATCCTTTTCGCACCAGATACAGGAAAAAACACCCGCGACAAACTTTCTTATCAACTTTTCAAATATAAAGAAGAGTTGGAAAAACTTGTCAATGATCTAAAAGATGGAAAAAACCTTCCTTTGAATGAAGCGAAATCTGAAGGAAACAAAGTGATTTCCGATGCCAAAAACAAAGCTGAGAATTTACTCAGCGACGTGAATAAATTAATAGAACAAATAAACCGAGAATCGAATTAATTAAAAACAATTATGAAATACCTAAAATTATCTACCTTGGCTATTGCCATGGCCATCACCGCTGTAGGTTGCGAAACTAAAAATGATCAAAGCGATAAAATCGCAGAACTTGAACAAAAACTAGCCCGGTTAGAAGCTTCTCAACCTGTTCCATCAAATGTCAGCTCTGTAACAGCCGCAGATCCAGGCAGCTTGGGTTCGTTTCAATTTCAGGAAATGGAATATGATTTTGGAACAATCAACGAAGGAAGTGTAGTTGAGCATGTATTTAATTTTACCAATAATGGCCAAGCACCCTTGGTAATTTCAAACATCACCGCTTCTTGTGGCTGTACAAGTCCTGACTGGACCAAAACTCCGATCAAACCAGGAGACGAAGGTTTTGTTAAGGTAGTATTCAATTCAACCGCAAAAACCGGAACACAGGCTCCTACCGTCACTATCCAGGCCAATACCAATCCTAATGTAACTAGACTAAGGTTAAAGGGAAATGTAACTCCTAAATTAGCTGGAGCAAATCCAAATCAATTGGGCCCGGTTAAAAAATAAAATATGAAACTTTGGATTTTACTTCAGATCGATGGTGGTTCTGGAATCATGGGACAGGTATTCCTTTTTGGTTCCATTATTTTGATAATGTATTTCTTCATGATCAGACCCCAACAAAAAAAACAAAAGGAAACCAAAAATTTCCTTGAATCAATTAAAAAAGGGGATTCTGTAGTCACTATAGGTGGCATCCATGGAAAAATATATTCCATTGAAGGGGATACCCTGACCTTGGAATTGGATAAAGGAATGAAAATAAAAGTTGAAAAATCTGCCGTTTCTGCTGATTTCACAAAAAAAGCTATAGGAACAAAATAATCTAAACCTTGGCTAAGCTTAAAAAATTCTTTAATAATCTTCATCCACAGAAGATTTCAAACTTCAAAGTGGCGGCGCTCTGTTTCTTAGCGGCCGCCACTTTTTGGGTTTTAAATGCCCTGAACAAAGACAACTACACTACCGTAGTGGATTATCCAATAGAATTTATTTATGATGAAAATGAGTTCATGGCAGTGGATAAACTTCCCAACCGCCTTAAAATAGAAATCAACGGTAATGGATGGGATTTGCTCAGAAAATATTTTAAGTTCAATGAAGCCCCCTTTTCAATCGAAATCAATAATCCTTCTACCAAAGACTATATGCTTACCTCAGAAATCAGAAGAGGATTAGCAGAAACTCTCAACCCAACCAGTTTGGTTTCCATGCTGACTGACACCATCAAATTCAGCATAGACAAGGTTGTCACCAGAAAAATTAAAGTCCAGGCTGATACTACTATCAATACCTTGGCCAAGAACTATAGGTATGCCAGTCCTATCGAAATTGATCCTGAAGTCGTCAATATCAAAGGACCAACATCAATACTTCAAAAATTGGATGGAGTCCTGAAAATCGATCTACAAGAAGAGAAATCCAATACAAATTTCAACAAGATCCTGACCTTAAATATCCCGGATTCTTTGGAAGAATATCTGACTTTGGAAGAGGAGAGTGTACATGTCCGATTCGATGTTTTACAAATGTTGGAAGGGAATAAAAGACTTAAAATAAAATACCAGAACTTCCCATCTAACGTACGCTTAATCCAGGAACCCAATTCAATCATTATGACCTATCTAATCAGTGAAAAGAGATTGGAGGAATTAAAAACTCTGGAATTTGAAGCTTTATTGGATTACAATTCCCGCAATCGCCAAGACAGTACCATCAGCGTTCAGGTGTATCCAAAGCCAACATTTTTGGAAAATATAACCATAGAACCCGGTATCCTTAAACTCAAATATGATTAAGGGAAAAAAAATGTTGATTGGCATTACCGGGGGAATTGGTTCCGGTAAGTCTACCGTAGCCAAAATTTTTAACATTTTGGGAATACCCGTTTATTCTGCAGATGACCGGGCAAAATGGCTGATGGCAAATGATTCGGATCTAAAAGGTCAGATTATTTCAAATTTTGGTGAGGAGAGTTATTTTGAAGATGGAAGCCTAAACAGAAATTATCTTGCCTCCCAGGTATTCAATGATGAAGAAAAGGTTTCAATTATCAACAGCTTGGTTCACCCCGCTGTGAAGAAGGATTTTGAAAAGTGGGCTTCAAAGCAAAATTCCCCATATGTTTTGAAGGAGGCTGCACTGTTGTTTGAAACGGGATCCTATAAGGATTTGGATAAAGTCATTAATGTCAGCGCACCGCTTAAAATCAGAATCAACAGGATATTGTTGCGCGATCCGCAAAGGTCCGAAAATCAGATCAATGATATCATAAACAAGCAACTGCCTGATGAGGAAAAGAACCTGAAGGCTGATTTCGTCATTAAAAATTCTGACAACCGATTATTGATTCCCCAGGTTATGGAAATCCATCGTGAGCTTTTAAATTCCAGCAATTAATGGGTGGATGTTTTTTTGAATAAAATCTAAGACTATTGGGGCATTCCTATTTTCTTTGACCTACGCTGATAAAAAATGAATTTTTTGATACAGTTTACAAACTGAACTGTATCTGATCCAGGTAAAACTTCATTCGGGTATGTTCCCTGTTCAAAAAATCAATCTTGTCTATTTTATCCAATTTATGGTTGTAAAAAACTTCTATATATTCATCATTAAGCAAATACAGGTTAACCTTATGGGTATAGTATCTAATACCCACCACAAAAGTGCCTTCCGTGTACAGGATTTGGATCTTTCTATTTAAAGGCAGTTTTTTGAAGTCTTCTCTACTCATTTTCCTAATTTTGATAACTCCATTTCGGCAGCAATATAACCAAAAGCAGCCCAATAACCACTTTTGATTACCTTTTCAAAAACCTCTCTGGCCCTTGAAGTATCACCTTCGGCCAAATAAAAATTTCCTATTCCATATCCCTGTGTGACATACTGAAGAAGCTGTTCATCGGCATTATCCGCTTCTCCTAACAGTGATTCAGGCTTTAAATTCCCCTGATACATCAGAATTCTTTTAAAGTAGGCATCATTTTCAAGGATGGTCATGCCCGGATGTACAGATCTAATTACCTTTAAAGCTTCGCTTTTTCTTCCCAATTTGACCAAAGTCATATAATACCAATCCAAGGTTGCCACCTTCAGATCATCATTGTTCGAAACAGCAAGACAGTTTTGATACACTTCCAATGCATTTTCCCAATCCCCTTTGAGATAATAAGCCAATCCCAAATGATACCAAACGTTGAACTGTACATTGGAAAGTGGGATATTCAATTTGTTGGGCAATCCGTCCTGCTCAATTTTTAAATCGGTACCTTGCATCATATATGCAGCTTTCACAAAATCCCCGATTGCTTTGTCAAATTCCCTGATCGTAATAAATCTATGCCCACGGTGGCGAAGGGGTTCGAATTCATTTGGATATTCTTTGGTAGCTTTGGAAAAAGTACTGATAGCCAAATCATATCTTCCGAGATAAGCCTCTCTCCTGCCAATCCAGATCAGATTATTTAAATCAGGGTCTACAACATAGGCGTTTTCTGCTTCATTTAATTTCCGGATCAGTTCTTTTTGTGCAATGGAATCCACTTGGGTGAACAAAGAATCACCCAATAAACTGACGCCTTGAAATATCTTCTCATTTGGGAAAATAGAATTGTTTTTCTCCACTCTCATTTGGGTCTTTTCAGATTGACAGGAAGAGCCAATGCATATTGACAGCATTAAAAAAGCAATAAGAATTTTCATAACTTTTCGTTTTATAGTTGAAAAACCTTTTGAAACCAGGGTTTGGGTATGTATTATTGAAGATAAATATATTATCCCCAAAATGAATAATAAAACCAGGCAAGATTTTAATTCTCTCTTTTTTTTACTGCTTTTAATCATTTTCTCTCCCATTTATTCATCTTCCTGCTCTTCAGCCAAAAAAGTCAGAACTCAAAATATCAATAAAGTAGTGGAGACAGCCAAATCATATCGGGGAACTCCCTATCGCTATGGCGGCACTACCCGGTCGGGGATGGATTGCTCGGCTTTGGTCTACCACTCTTTTTATAGTGTTGGCATTACGATGCCCCGAACTTCGGATGCACAGAGCAAAGAAGGGAAAAAAGTTTCCGGAAAAAGTCTTCAAAAGGGTGACCTCATTTTCTTTGCCACAGGCAAGAAAAAAAAGCAGGTAACGCATGCCGGGATAGTCACAGACACCTCGAAGGGGAATATTTTTTTTATACATTCCTCTACATCTTTGGGAGTCACCGAAGACAATCTCACTCAAGCTTATTGGAACAAAGCATTTTTATTTGGCAGAAGGGTATTATAATTGGCATTTGGAAGGATAATGAAGCAACAATAGTTGACTACCATAATTTTATGCAAAATTCTTTAACATAAGGTAAAAAAACATTTAAAAAAGCTGCAACAAAAGTATTTTTTTAAA